>JAAUOI010000019.1 GCA_012036375.1 Allobrachymonas sp.
AAGCCCCAAGGCCAAACGCGCAGAGCAACACCAGCGCACCCCAGCCAATCGGCACAGCGCACACAAAATGCATCGCGCCCCTCAAGCCCCGGTTCGCCGCCAGCGCGGTAGAGAGCGTCGTATTCGGCCCCGGAGAAAAGCTCATGGCTGTGCCGAGGAGTAGCAATGCGGTGAATTCAGGCCAAGGCATCATGGTTTTTTGCTGTGGTTTGATGTGTTTTGATTTCACTGTACATTAGAAAGCAATACACTAGCAATACAGTTAAGCAATTCACTTGATGATCTGTATTGCTCTTTCGATGGATACACCTAACGAGAACGACCATGTTGATGCGCACCCGCCAACTCTCTCTCACCGAGCAACTCGTCACGCGATTTGCCGAGCGCATCAAATCGCGCCTGATTGCGCCCGGCTCGCGTTTGCCCAGCGTGCGCGAATGCGCGAAGCAGCAAAGCGTGAGCCCGCATACCGTGGTCGCGGCCTACGATCAGCTCGTGGCGGCGGGCTTGGTGGAGGCGCGTAAGCAGCGGGGCTTTTATGTGCGCGATGTGCATTTTTTGAAGCCAAATGGGCAGTTAGCCGGCGAAGAATCTGCGCAGAGTGCTATTAAATCAATAGTCAATAGTTCGCAGAGCATCGCGCTACACGAGCGCCCACGCATCGATGCCACCGCGCTGATTCGCGGCATGTTTGCGCGTGGAGTCAGCCCGAAGATCGCACCTCTTCAGCCCGGCATGGGTGTGTTACCCCCCGAGTGGATGGAGAGCGATTTTCTGGGGCCCGCGGTGCGCAAAGTCAGCCAAGGCCGCGCCCTGCTGGATACCAGCTTGCGCTACGGCGAGCCGCTAGGCGATGCCTCTCTGCGCGAGGCGCTATCGATCAAATTGCGCGATATTTCGCTGGATGCACCGAGCAGCCGCATCATCACCACGATAGGCGCAACGCAGGCACTCGATATTGTGAGCCGCACCCTGCTCAAAGCGGGAGATTACGTCATGGTGGAAGAACCCGGTTGGGCTGTGGAATTCGCGCGGCTTGATGCCTTGGGCATGCGCATCTTGCCTGTGCCACGCACCGCTGATGGCCCCGATCTAGCCGTGATGGCGCGGTATTGCGAAGAGCACAAACCCAAGCTCTACGTGAGCGTGAGCGTGCTGCACAACCCCACAGGCGCCTGCCTCTCGCCATCCAGCGCCCATCGCATCTTGCAGCTCGCAGCTCTTCATGATTTCCATGTCGTTGAAGACGACACCTATTGCCACATCGCGCCCCCGCACGCCACGCGCATGGCGCGCTCGATGGCTTGCAGCGCACGATTTATGTGAGCGGCTTCGCCAAAATCCTCGCCCCCAATTGGCGCATCGGCTACATGGCCACGCCTGAGCATTTAACGGAGCGTCTGCTCGACACCAAGCTCCTCACCAGCCTCACCACACCCGCCTTGCTAGAAAAAGCGCTCGCCCATTGCATCAACGAAGGCCATCTGCGCAAACACTGCGAGAGAGTCCGCGCAAAATTAGACGCCGCGCGAAGCCGCGCCGTGCGCCTCGCTTTGCAATCGGGCTGCACATTTGCCGCTGAGCCCGCAGGCTTGTTCGGTTGGGTCGAAACCGGCGTAGACACCGAGCCGCTCGCCCAGCGCACGCTCGATGACGGCATCTTGCTCGCGCCCGGCGCTTTGTTCAATGCAGCTCGGCAGCCCAGCACCTTGATGCGCATCAATTTTGCGACGACGCAGGAGGCCGGGTTTTGGAAGAAGTTTGTGGCGCAAAGAGAAGCAAGCCAACGCTGAGCGCAAAAAGGAAGAGCGCTATGAGGCCGCGAGTGTGAGGTTTTTCGACCGACTGATTTGTGGTATCCCCACCATGAAGGCGGGCGAAAAACCTCACACTCGCGGCCGCCCTGCCCAAATCGCAGTCTTCAGAACACAAGAGGCCTAGGAACGAAGCTGCCCCTCACCCAGCACCACATATTTCAGCGAAGTTAGCCCTTCCACACCCACAGGCCCACGCGCGTGAAACTTATCGGTGGAGATGCCGATTTCCGCACCCAAACCAAATTCAAAACCATCAGCAAAGCGTGTGCTGGCGTTGACCATCACGCTGGCGGAATCGACTTCGCGTAGGAAGCGCTGCGCGTGAACGTGGTTCGTCGTGAGGATTGCGTCGGTGTGGTGCGAGGAATAATGGTTGATATGCGTGATCGCTGCGTCTAGCCCAGCCACGATTTTGATGCTGATGATGGGGGCGAGGTATTCTTCAAACCAGTCTTGTTCAGTGGCGTTTTTAAGAAACGCTATTGAATCAGTAGCATTCTGCGCAGTAAATATGCCGGCTAGAAAGCTCAAAAGCCTCTAAATCACAGCGCATTTCCACGCCTTTAGTCGCATAAATCGCCGCAATTTTCGGCAAAAATTCTGCCGCCACGCCTCGGGCCACCAGCAAGCCCTCCGCCGCATTGCAAGGCGAGTATTTATTCGTCTTCGCGTTATCGGCCACGCGCACGGCCATGTCGATATCGCAAGGATCGTCCACATACACATGGCAATTGCCATCGAGGTGTTTGATCACCGGCACTTTTGCATCGCGCGAAATCCGCTCAATCAAGCCCTTGCCGCCGCGCGGAATGATCACGTCCACAAATTGCGGCATCGTGATCAGTTGCCCCACGGCCTCGCGATCCGTCGTGGGCACGAGCTGCACACCGTCTTCTGGCAAACCACTCTCGCGCAAAGCTTGGCGCACCAAAGCGGCCAAAGCGCGGTTCGATTCAATCGCCTCCGAGCCGCCACGCAAAATGCACGCATTGCCGCTTTTGATAGAAAGCGATGCCGCCTCAATCGTCACATTCGGCCGGCTCTCATAAATCATGCCAAACACGCCAATCGGCACGCGCATCTGCCCCACGCGAATGCCGCTGTCCATCTGGCGCATGCCCGAAATCTCGCCAATGATGTCGGCCATGGCGGCCAGCTGCTCGCAGCCCAAGGCGCAAGTCTCCAGCACTTTTGGCGTGAGCTTCAAGCGATCGACCATCGGCGCAGCCAGGCCAGCGGCAGCGGCCTTTTCTAAATCCTTTAAGTTTTCCAAAGCCAAGGCAGAACCCGACTCGCGCAGCAAGGCGGCCAATCGCTTCAAAGCCGCATTTTTCTGCACGCTGGGCGCTCGCGCCATCTCAAACGCAGCGCGGCGCGCCTGCGCACCAAGGGATTGCATGAGTTCGGGGGTAGACATGGCATTCATACGGGTCATTTTCTCACGGCGGTTCAATACACCCTCAAACGCCAGCCACCAGCGCATCAAGTCCAGCTTGAATGTCACTGCGGTAATGCGCCAGTGAGCCAGCGCTGTTTTTCAGATAACCCGTGTGTACCGATGCAGCCAAATGCGGCAACAGGGTCAATCGCTCGCCAGCAAACTCTATCGTGGCAAACAAGCGATGTGGCAAGCTGGTTTGAGTTTGTTGAGATGCGCGGGACAAAGGAATTGTCAAGCGCGTGCGAAAAGCGGCCAGTGTCGCATGTTGCACATCAACGATCCACGGGTATTCTTTTCTATAAGCAGGATTGGGGTTGGGATACACATCAAACTGAGCCATCTGCTGCTCCGGCCCTTGCATGAGTCACGCTGGGTGGATCCATAAGCCCCTCGCTCCACACCCCGTGTTGATCCACCAAAGCATTGTGGTGATCCATCCAAGACTGATGTGCTGCATAAAACGCCGCGCCCACATCGCTTGTGTCTTTTGCCCGTTTGCTCTGGGTTTGCAATTCGATAAAAGTTTGCATCGATACCAAGACGCCATGCGGCCTGCCCGCCTTGGCGATAAAAACGGGCTCTATTTGACAGGCATCCAGCATTTGCCCGAATCGGTTTTTAGCGTCAGTTGCGGATATGTTCATGATTAGCCATTTTAGCTAATCAGGATACCCGAGCCAAATTCAGCGCCAGCAGGCGCTTCAAAATCTCTTCATCGGACATCGCAGGTGAGTAATCACTCCAGCCGTAGGCGGCGGCCACGGCTTGGTCGAGCGGCTGTCGCGCTATACGCTGGCTCGCGCCTTGCCCAGACGCTGTGCGCTGCCCACCAGTCAAGCCATCCAAGAGATGCTGGCCCCCTACAAAGAGCGATGTCACACGATCACATTGGACAACGGCTCAGAGTTTGCGCTGCATCTAGACTTTGGCGCAGCACTGCAAGCGCAGGTGTACTTTGCCAAACCGCACAGCCCTTGGCAACGCGGGCTCAATGAGAACACCAATGGCTTGCTGCGCCAGTACTTTCCTAAGGGCTCGAATATGCAAGATTTGACTGAGCAAGAGGTGCAAGCTGCGGTAGATCGCCTCAATCACCGACCAAGGAAGTGCTTGGGCTGGCGTACACCTCACGAAGTGTTCTTTGATTTACCGATGTCTGAACTTACACTATGACTTTGGCTTGCACGCAGTTCGTGCTTGAACTCACCATTGAGTAGTAACTCAAGCCTTGCAAAGCGCCAAACTGCTGCTGCCTAAAGCGGGTTTGAGTGCCTCTAACTGAACGCGCAGCGCCTCATCCACCGCTGGTAATTTCAAAATTTGCCCACTGCGCTCAGGCGTTTCTAGCAGCACTTTGGCGGTGCGCACGCCGCGCTTGCTGAGATTGGCCAGCGCCACACTCGCCGCGCTTTGGTTGTCATAAACGCCCAGCGAAATGCCGGGTTCGAGTGCCGCGTTTCTGAGCGGCTCAAAGGGCAATCCTAATTCACGCAGCTCGGATTTTTTCTTGGCTACCGCCTCGGCATTGGGATATTTGCCCATGTAAACAATCCAACGCGATGGCTCACTGGATGGATTGAGACTCCAACTGCCTGACGGCCAAGCGGCGAGCACGGCCTGCGCAGCATTGGCTTGTGAATCGGTCAGCAGCGGGGTTTGCAGGCATTCGGGCGCTTTGGGCGCGGGCGCGGCAGCCAGAGCCTCCACCCGCTTGGCTTCGGTGGGGCTGAGCAGACGAATCGCCTCTGGCTTGATCTGCGCCTGCATACGCTGCGGCTCGCTGTGTTGTTTGGGTGCAAAGCCGATACTGGCCAATAAACCTTGGCTCCAGGCGAAATACGCGCCGTTGGCAAGCAGAAGAATTAAAACAATCAAACGAAGCATCTTTAAACCGAATTAAACAGTGGTTTGTGGGCGAACGCTCACTTCTTGACTCGCCACGCGCAACAGTCGTAGCTCTTTGCTTTGCGGAGTATGCACCAACAAAGCCCCGGTGTGATCCACACCCCGCGCGACTCCGAATTGGCCATCGCTGAGAACAACAGCGGTATCCCGCAGTGCATCAAGTGTCGCAAAACGCGCAAAAAACGCCGCAAATCCAGCTCGCTCAAATTCCAGCAAATCGGTGAGCAAAGGCAGAAAAAGCCGCGCTAAGGCGCTTTGCGCACTGCTGGCAGGGGAGATTTCTTGCAACCAAGCGGCGGGCGTGCGCAAATCGGAGTCGGCCGGGCGAGCCGCGATGTTGATGCCAATGCCGATCACCGCGAAACGTGTTGAATTGCCACCCGCTGGCGCAGCGCTGGCTGTTTCAATCAAAATCCCCGCCAACTTGCGGCTTTGCCACCACAGATCGTTGGGCCATTTGAGAGCAATGCCTGCACCAAGGCTCTGCGCCACGCTCGTGCCCACGGCCAAGCTCAAGCCTTCCCAGCTCGTGGGTAAAAGATTCAAGCCCAAAGAAAAGGTGAGCGAATCAACGGCGCTGGATTGCCAATCCCGCCCCATGCGCCCACGCCCGGCGGTTTGCCGCTCGGCGATCAAGAGCGTGGGCTCGGTGCGGCCTGCGCGCGCACGGCGCATCAACTCGCTGTTGGTGGAGTCAATCTCCGGCAGAATTTCTACGCTGAATGCGGCAAGACTGGGCAAGCCCAGCGTCATGACTTGCTGCCAGATATTTTCTGCTGGCCAGTGCATGCTTTACTTCTTCGCCAGCATCGTGCCTCGGCATTTTTTGCTGCCGCACAGGCATTGGTAATCTGCTTTGAGCTTCTTCGTATACGGCTCATCGATCACCAAGCCATAGTCGTAAAACAGCTCTTCGCCTTTTTTGATGTCGCGCAAGGCTTTGATCCAGACGCGGCTGTTTTGCTCATCTTCATCGGCTTCGCAATTAGGCTCGCAGGCATGGTTGATCCAGCGGGCCTCGTTGCCATCGTCATTGCCGTCGATCACGCGGCCATCTTCGAGGGAGAAGTAAAACGTGTGATTGGGTTGCTTGGGATCATGCGGATGGCGGCGCAGGGCTTCTTTCCAGTTGATGATGCGGCCTTGGTATTCGATCAGCATTTGCCCAGCGGGAATCGCTTGCAAGGCAAACATGCCATTGCCATGGATGCCAGAGCGGCGAACTTCGATCAAGCGGGTGGTGATGTCGGGGGCGCGGGGGCGCAGGGCTTGTGCGGCGCGCAACTCTTTTTTAGAGGGCATAACTTAAGGCAATGTTGGAGTTTTTAGGCAAGTGCCAAAAAATTTGTTATCTTGGTAGTGCACGTGTGCGCAGGCGCGCGTGCATGTGTGTGCGCATGTGCGTGCGCGAGAAAGCGATTATATGAAGACTCTGATCATTGCCGAAAAACCCTCCGTCGCCCAAGACATCGTGCGGGCGCTCACGCCTGTGGCGGGCAAGTTTGAGAAAGAAGCCGAGCATTTTGAGAACGAGAAATACCTCGTCTCCTCCGCCGTGGGCCATTTGGTGGAAATTCAGGCACCTGAAGAATTCGATGTGAAGCGCGGCAAATGGAGTTTTGCCAATCTGCCGGTGATTCCGCCGCATTTCGATTTGAAGCCGGTGGATAAGACGAAAACGCGACTCCATGCTGTCGTCAAACTCGCTAAGCGCAAAGACGTGACGCACCTTATCAACGCTTGCGACGCGGGGCGCGAAGGCGAGTTGATCTTTCGCTTGATTGAGCAGTATGCAGGCGGTGCGAAGCCCCTGGACAAACCCGTCAAGCGCCTCTGGCTGCAAAGCATGACGCCGCAGGCCATCCGCGATGGCTTCGATAGCCTGCGCACGGATAAAGACATGCAGCCGCTGGCCGATGCCGCCCGCAGCCGCTCGGAAGCCGATTGGCTCGTGGGCATCAACGGCACGCGCGCCATGACGGCATTTAACTCGCGCGATGGCGGTTTTTTCTTGACCACCGTTGGCCGCGTGCAAACGCCAACGCTTGCCGTCGTGGTGGAGCGCGAGGAGCAGATTCGCAAACACATCTCCCGCGATTATTGGGAGATTCACGCCTCGTTTCTCGCCGAGGCGGGTGAATATCCGGCCAAGTGGTTTGATCCGAAATTCAAAAAAGGCGAAGATGCCGACCATCGCGCGGATCGCTTGTGGGATGAAAAATCTGCACGTGCGATTGTAGAAGCCGTCAAAGGCAAAGCGGCCAGCGTCACCGAAGAATCCAAGCCTTCAACGCAAGCCAGCCCCGGTTTGTTTGATCTCACCAGCTTGCAGCGCGAAGCCAACGGCAAATTTGGCTTTTCTGCGAAGACGACGCTGCAACTCGCGCAGTCTTTATATGAGCGCCACAAAGCGCTCACGTATCCGCGTACCGATTCACGCTACTTGCCGGAAGACTATGTGCCGGTGGTGAAGAAGACGTTTGAGATGCTCGCCGATTGCGGCCACAAGCATTTAGAGCCGCATGCAGCTGTTGCGCTGAATAACAACTACATCAAGCCCAGCAAGCGGATTTTTGACAATGCGAAAGTCTCCGATCACTTTGCGATCATTCCGACGCTGCAATCGCCCTCGGGTTTGAGCGAGGCTGAGTTCAAGCTCTACACATTGGTCGTGCGCCGCTTCATGGCGGTGTTTTATCCGTCTGCGGAGTATCAAGTGACGACGCGCATCACAACAGCGCTCAATCACAATTTCAAATCAGAAGGCAAGGTACTCGTCAAACCCGGCTGGCTCGCCATCTACGGCAAAGAAGCCGACGACGAGGTCGAGAAAAAGAGGGAGAAAACTCCAAAATCCTTACTGCTGTGAAGCCGGCGAGATGGTGCGCAACGAAGCCATCGAAGCCAAAGGTCTCAAAACCCGCCCGCCTGCTCGCTACTCCGAAGCCACGCTGCTCGGCGCGATGGAAGGCGCTGGCAAGTTTGTAGAAGACGATGAGCTGCGCGAGGCGCTGAGCGAAAAAGGCTTGGGCACGCCTGCTACCCGCGCCGCCATCATCGAAGGCTTGCTCAACGAGAAATACATGCTGCGCGAAGGCCGCGAGATGATTCCCACGGCTAAGGCGTTTCAACTCATGACGCTTTTGCGCGGCTTGGGCGTGGAAGAGCTTTCCAAGCCCGAGCTCACGGGCGAATGGGAAAGCAAGCTCGCCCTCATGGAAAAAGGCAAGCTCTCGCGCCAAGCCTTCATGAGCGAGATTGCCGCGATGACGGAAAAATCGTGCGCAAAGCCAAAGAATACGACCGCGATACTGTGCCCGGCGATTACGCCACGCTTCAAGCGCCCTGCCCCAACTGCGGCGGTATCGTGAAAGAAAACTATCGGCGTTATACCTGCACGGGCGCGGAAGGCGCAGAGCAGGGCTGCGGCTTTAGCTTCGGAAAATCACCCGCAGGCCGCACGTTTGAAGTGGCCGAGGTTGAGCAATTCCTGCGCGACAAACACATCGGCCCTTTAGAGGGCTTCCGCTCCAAAGCCGGCTGGCCTTTCGTGGCCGAGATGGTCATCAAATACAACGAAGAAGAGAAAAACTGGAAGCTGGAATTCGATTTTGGTGATGATGCCAAAGCGGCTGAGACGGGCGAAATTGTTGACCTCTCGCATGAGCATTCCCTCGGCGCTTGCCCCAAATGCGGCAGTGCGGTCAAAGCCTTCGGCAAGAGCTATGTGTGCGAAAAATCGGTACCTACGAATGAGCAGCCCACGCCAAGCTGCGATTTCAAGAGCGGCCAAATCATCTTGCAGCAGCCAATTGAGCGCGAACAGATGACCAAGCTCTTAGAAACCGGCAAAACCGACCTGCTCGACAAATTCGTCAGCATGCGCACGCGCCGTAGCTTCAAAGCATTCTTGGCTTGGGATAAAGAAGCGGGCAAAGTGAATTTTGAATTTGAGCAACGCGAAGGCGGGAAAAATATTCACCGCGCAAAACAGCTGCTGCTAAAACGCCTGCTGCGAAGAAAGTTGCAGCCAAGAAAGCACCCGCCGCGAAAAAAGTAGTCGCCAAGAAAGCTGCTGTTCCAAAAGCCAAGGCTGCACCAAGAGCCGGAACGCTCAAACCAAGCGCCGCGCTCGCGGCAGTGATCGGCGATGGCTTGTACGGCCGTGGCGAAGTCACCAAAAACTCTGGGACTACATCAAAGCCCAGGGCCTACAAGATGCCAAAGACAAACGCACGATCAACGCCGATGCCAAGCTCCAACCCGTCTTCGGCAAACCCAGCGTAACGATGTTTGAGATTGCCAAGATCATTGGCGGACATTTAAGCTGATGCCATGTTAGTTATCAGAATTTACATGGGTATAGCGATTTGTATGGCTGCACAAGCTCATGCCAGCCCCATCGATTGCAGCAAAGCTTCCACCAGAGTCGAGCGCCAAATCTGCTCCAACGAATTGATTCTGCGCTTGGATCAAGCTGTGGATCGGAATTATCAAGGCAGCTCAGGTTCCGAAATTGGTTCACAGGCGCGGCAGCATTTGATCCGAACTCAGCGAGACTGGCTAAAGAAACGCAATGCTTGTCGGGATGCGACCTGCATCGAAGAAATTTACCGAGCCAGAGTCAATGCGCTTTGTGAGTATCCCGTCTTTCAGGGTGTGAACTGGGGTTGCGCTATTCGTTCAGAGGATATTCAGTAGATTTTGCTCTGGATTCGATAGCACTTTGCGCTTATTTCTTGCCGGGCAGAGCCGCTTTTCGCTTCAAAAACGATGGCAAGCCATAGATCAGCGTATTGATGGCCAACACGCCAAAGCCTAAAGCGATTTGGATGGGGCGGATGAGGCCTTCGGGGTAGATGGCAACGAGAAGGTAGTGCTCGATGAAGCTCTTGGTGTAGCCTTGCTGTCCGGCGGCTTGGCGTAGCTGTTGCTCTAACGGCGTGAGGGGGCAAGTCCAGCCCATGATGACCACCGTGGCAGCCCAAGCGGCGCAACACAGGTGCAGGATGAGCCAAATTTTGCACCAGCGGCCTTGTCGGTAGGCCAGCATGCCGCCGAACACGGCAAACAGGATGAAGCTGGCGTGGAAAATGAGCACGGCATCGGCCAACACGCGGGGATTCATGAAGGACTCACTGCAAACTCACTGCGGGTTCTTTGAGCGCTTATTCCGGAATCTCTTGTGAATGCTCGCCCAAATTGCTGCGAGCGACTTTGCGAAAGGGCTTATGAGAGTCTTCTTCTACTGAGTCTTGCTCGCCAGCGAATTGACCGTCGATATAAAGCCACCTTGCAGCATCGCCTACCCCTTCGCGCACGAAGCGGCTGACTTCGTGCAGGCGGCCGGCGCGGCCAGTGCTGTCGCGGTAGCGGGCAACGAATTCGACCACGCCGACATCGCCAGAGCTTGCGCTGTGTTTGACCTCTAAGCCGAGCCATTTTGTGGGCGGAAAATCGATCTCGCCGGGGGAGGATTCGCCATACCACGTGGCGAGCAGGTAGTCGCCCAGTTGTAGCGCGTAGGCGCTGTAACGTGAGCGCATGAGGGCTTCGGGCGTGGGCGCATAACGCGGCGGTTGGCTCGCTACGCCAGCATGCCACAGGCCGCAGCATGCGCCGTAGGTTTGCCGCTTTCGCAAGGACACTCTGCTGAGGCTGCCAAGCGCTCGGTGGGTGCGTGTTTTTGTTTGAGGAAGCTGCGGTGTGGGCTCATCACAATGCACTGTCATCAAGGTCTGTCACGCTCAAGCGCTTGTTCTCGCACGAGGGCTTGCATGGCGCGGACGCGGGTGTCGATGATGCTGGCATCAATGTGATTGGCATTGTTGCTACGAGCCCAATCTTGTGCGGCTTTGAGGCGATCAAGCGCCGCGCCGTAGTCCAGCAAGGCAACCCGGGCTTCAGCTTGGGCGCGCAGGCTGCGCAGGGTTTGGCCTTGGACCTCGTGCAAAGCGGCCAAGGCTTGCCACGCCAACGCATCACGCGGCTGCAAGGCCAGATGCGTTTGCAATGCATCCATGGCTTGCGTGCGTTGGCCTGCCGAATCCGGCAAGATGCCGGTCTGCGCTAGCTGCGCCCAAGCGAGTAAGCTGCCGCGCTCACCGCGCAGGCTGGTGGGCGGTGAGCCTTGCGCCAAGCGCCTCAATGCGGTTTGAGCGGCGCTGTGCAGGGGCTCTACGTTGGCTTGGCCTGCTGCCTGAGAAAGATTCAATGCAATCTCTACTACTATCAATTCAATAGCATTTTGCGCATATTCTATGCCGGCTAGAGTCGTAAAACCCTTTAAATTCAAAGCTTCACGAGCAGCATGGGCATAGCGTAGCGCGTTCGCTGAATCCGACACTTTAAGCGCCGCGAATGCGCCACCATAGAGCTGCGCAGCTAAGCGAATGCGTTGGGAGTTGCTCGCATCTTGCGTCAACGGATTGCGCAAAGCTGCGGCAGCTTGGGTGAGCTCAGTGCGCAGCGCGTCTTGCGAAGAATCTGCGAGCAGACGGGCTCGGGTGGCAATGAGCGCATGCTCGGCTTGCTGCCCGAGGGTGGGCGCGGGGCTGGCTGGCAACAGCTGCAAACGCGATTGCATATCACCCAAGCGTTCGGTGGTCAGCGGATGGCTGCGCAAATAGGGGAAGCTGCCGTTGTCGTTGATGCGATTGGCCGCTTGCAAGCGGTCAAACATACCGGTGAAGCCGCGCACATCCATGCCCGCCTCTTGCAAAATTGAAAAACCAATGCGGTCGGCCTCGCGCTCCATATCGCGCGAGAAATTGAGTTGGTTTTGGACACTGACGGCCTGCGAACCGGTCACGACGGCGCTTGCGGCTTGCGGATTTTTACTGGCTGCAAGCGCACCCAAAATCAATGCGCCAAGCACCCAAGGTGCTTGCGCATTTTGCTTGGAAATGCGCCGCGCAATGTGCCGCTGGCTCACATGCGCCAACTCGTGCGCGAGCACGCTGGCCAGCTCATCGCGCGTGTTCACAGCGGCAATCAAACCCAGATGCACACCAAAATAGCCACCCGGCAGCGCAAATGCGTTGATGCTGCGATCTTTGCCGATCATGATTTCCCATGGCAATTGCTTTTGCTCGGCAGAAATATCACCACGCCTTTTTGCAGCCGTCAAAAGAGGTTGCCAGATGCGCTGCACATAGGCGCTGATGACGGGATCGTCGATGTAATCCGGATCACGGTAAATCTCGCGAGCTATCCGCGCACCGAGCTTCTTTTCCTCCAAAATACTGATGGCTTCGTCATCGCCGAGCTGCGGCAGTGCATCGGATGCGTAGCCCATTGGCTGCCAAATTAAACTGCTAGACACTATCAATACAATAGCACTCCGCGCAATATTTATGCCGGCCAAAGGGCTAAAAAGCTTCAAAAATCGAGTGAGGTATTGCTTCAAAACGAGTCCAAGGGTAGATAGGCTAGCGGCTGCGCAGTTTGCGCATCCACAATAGCTGTCCAAAAATCTTTGCGGCCATACATTGGCAACCAAAGAAGCTGTGACTCAGTGCGACCGGATTGCGCCACAGCTTTGTCAATCAATGCGCCCTGCTGCGCAAAGCGCTTGCGCAGCTCGGATATTTGTTTGCCTTCTTTGATCACTTGTGCACGACTTTGCGTATAAGGCTGCCAAAGCTGTGGCTGCAAGGCTTCATGCACACCAGCGGCGGCAGCCATCACGGTTTCCAGTTTTTCTTGCTCCTGCGGAGATCGCAATCCAATCAGCGTGGGCCCCGTCCAAGGCGGATTGCGCATCTCAGCTGGTGCCTTGGCCAGCTGGGAAGTCTCCAGCTCAATTGCATGAATTGGACGAAAACGATGGTATTCAAACACCAAATGCACAGGCCGTGCCACCGCCACTGTCCACAAGCCGTAAAACAAAGCCGCCACTTGTAGCACCACAATCACCGCCAAATCGCGCTGTAAAGTTTTCCAAGGCTTGGCGCGATTGAAAATCGCAAACGTGAGCAAAGGGCCGAGCACCACATCAACCGCGACAACCAAGAAAAACAATTCTCGCCCACCCGAGATTTCACGGTATGGATAGGGATACCAAATGAAAAACACCAAGGCGGCCGCCAGCGCAGAGACCGCCAAACTCAAACCCAAATGCGCAGCGGCTGCTTGCGCACGATCTATCCATGCATTTCCCGTGTTAAACATGATCGTATGATGACGAAGTTAAATAAAGGTTTCGTAAAGATGAGTGACATGACATCACCGCTGACGCATTTTGACAAAAACGGCCAAGCCCATATGGTGGATGTGGGCAGCAAAGCTGCGACGCATCGTGTCGCTGTGGTGCAAGGCCGCATTGACATGCTCCCCGCTACTTTAGCGCTGATTGCCGCCGGCACAGCGAAAAAAGGCGATGTGCTGGGCATTGCGCGAATTGCAGGCATACAGGCGGCCAAGAAGACAAGCGATTTGATCCCGCTATGCCACCCGCTGGCCATCACACGCGTGGCCGTTGACTTTGAATTGGGTGCTGCGGCTGACCCGCATGTGCGCTGCACCGCGACTGTGGAAACAATAGGCCCCACCGGTGTCGAGATGGAAGCACTAACTGCCTGCTCCATGGCGCTTCTGACAATTTACGACATGTGCAAGGCGGCTGATCGCGGCATGACGCTGCGCGAGATTCGCTTGCTGGAAAAGCAGGGCGGCAAATCGGGGCACTTTGTAGCCAACTAGCCCTATCGCAAGAGAAACTCGCGCACTGTGCGCGGGTAGATCAGGTGCTCTTGCGTGAGCACGCGAGCGGCCAGCGCTGCGGCATCGTCGCTCGGTAGGACAGGAACAACGGCTTGCGCAAGAATTGGTCCATGATCGAGCTCGGCAGTAACTTCATGCACCGTTGCGCCAGCAAACTTGGCTCCTGCTGCAAGCGCGCGCTCGTGCGTTTGCAAGCCCGGGAATGCAGGCAGAAGCGAGGGATGAATATTGATCAAGCGCCCCGCATAGTGATTCACAAATGCTGGCGTGAGAATGCGCATAAATCCTGCAAGCACGACCAAGTTGGGCGAGTATTCATCAATACAGTCGGCCAGAGCAGCATCAAAAGCCTCGCGGCTCACAAACGCTTTGTGATCCAACACGCGGGTGGCGATGCCCTGGGCCGCTGCAAACTGCAAACCCTTGGCGTCGGCCTTATTGCTAACCACAGCTGCAATGTGTGCACCCACAGTAGCCTCCCAACGCTCGCGCTGCGCAGTTTTCACGATAGCCGCCATATTCGAGCCGCCGCCAGAAATTAAGATCACGATGTTTCGCATTCTTGAATTATCCTTGTTCGTATGAAGACCCTGACCCCCATCGAAGCCCGCGTGCTCGGCACACTCATGGAAAAAGCCCGCACCGTGCCGGATAGCTATCCGCTCTCCCTCAATGCGCTGGTGCTTGGCTGCAATCAAAAAACCAGCCGCGATCCGATCATGGAGATTTCTGACGATGATGCGAGAGCCGCGCTGGATACGCTCAAGAGCCGCAGCCTCGTGTTTGAAGCCAGCTCCAGCCGTGTGCCGCGTTTTGAGCACAACGTCTATCGCGCACTCGGCGTGAGCGACGATCAAGGCGCGATTTTGGGCTTGCTGATGCTGCGCGGCCCGCAAACGAGTGCCGAGCTGCGCACCAATGGCGAACGGTGGACGAAATTTGCGGACAGTGCCGCCGTTGAATCGCTGCTGGAAGAGCTGCAAAATCGGGGCGAAGATGGCGGGCTGCAAAGTGTGGTGAAACTGCCCAAAATGCCCGGCTCGCGCGAGCATCGCTGGGCGCATTTGCTGTGTGGTGAGGTGGATCTGGCCACTCTGTCCAGTTCAGCCAGCGCGTTCGTGCCAACGGATGACAGCTTGGGACGGCTCACGAAGCTAGAAAATGAAGTGGCGCTGCTCAAAGCGTCAAACTCGCAACTGCAAACCACCCTGCGCCATGTCTGTGAACAATTGGGCATCCAGATGCCTGCTGAACCGATGTGAAAATAGGTGACAGCTCAATTCGCACGAACGTGCTACAAAGCAGGTAAGTCTCTAAACAAGTCGATCCGAGCGAAGCAAGCTTGCTTTCGGGCGGTCTGCGTCGTAGAAAAGCCTCGCTTTAGCACCGCTAAAGCTGCGTTTTTCGCCTAGCATCCCATCCCGAAATCAATCCTGCTTCATCCCGGCGACTTATTCAGAGACTCCCTAGTTTTGGAGCATTTCATGGATTTAGCATTCACGCCTGAAGAAGAGAAGTTTCGCGCAGACATCCGCGCCTGGGTACGCGCCAATTTGCCTGAGAAGATTTCGCACAAAGTTCACAACGCACTGCGCCTGACGCGAGACGACCAGCAAGACTGGGCAAAAATTCTCGGCAAAAAAGGCTGGCTGGGCTACGGCTGGGCATCCGAATTTGGCGGACCCGGCTGGAATGCGGTGCAAAAACATTTGTTTGAAGAAGAATGCGCCTTGGCCGGTGCGCCGCGCATTGTGCCCTTTGGCCCTGTGATGGTTGCACCCGTGATCATGGCGTTTGGCTCGCCCGAGCAGCAAAAGCGGCATTTGCCCGGCATTGGCAGCGGCGAGGTCTGGTGGAGTCAAGGTTACAGCGAGCCGGGCTCGGGCTCGGATTTGGCTTCACTCAAATGCAAAGCCGAGAGAAATGGTGATCACTACATCGTCAACGGCCAAAAGACGTGGACGACGCTTGGCCAATACGGCGATTGGATTTTTTGCCTCGTGCGCACGAGCACAGACGGCAAACCGCAAACCGGCATTTCATTCCTCTTGACTCGACATGAAATCGCCCGGCGTTTCCGTGCGCCCGATCAAGCTGCTTGATGGGGAGTGCGAAGTCAATGAAGTCTGGTTTGATAACGTGAAAGTGCCTGCCGAGAATTTGGTGGGCGAGGAAAACAAGGGCTGGACGTATGCGAAATACTTGCTCGCGCATGAGCGCACGAACATCGCCGATGTGAACCGCGCCAAGCGCGAATTGGAGCGCTTGAAACGTATTGCCAAGCAAGAAGGCGTTTATGACGACATGCGCTTTCGCGACGAGATTGCCAAGCTGGAAGTCGATGTGGTGGCGCTGGAGATGATGGTACTGCGCGTTTTGTCTGCCGAAAAATCGGGCAAACAATCGCTGGATATTGCTGGTCTTCTCAAAATTCGCGGCAGTGAAATCCAGCAGCGCTACAGCGAGCTGATGATGCTTGCTGCTGGCCCTTATGCTGTGCCACTGGTTGAAGAGGCGATGGAAGCTGGCTGGCAAGGCGACTACCCTGGCAGCGCCATCCACTGCGCACCGCTGGCGGGCACCTACTTCAACATGCGCAAAACGACGATTTACGGCGGCTCCAATGAGGTGCAGCGCAATATCGTCTCGCAGGTTGTGCTTGGCTAAAAATTTTCTAGGTAACGCGAAAAACACAAAAAGAATACCGAAAAGCGCGAAAAATGAATGCTTTAGCTCGGTCTTCTTTCGCGTTTTTCGCGAGCTTTTCGCGCTTTTCGCGTTATCAGGGATTGAAGAGTTTTATTTATCAAAGAGATCACCATGGATTTGAATTTACTGAAGACCACGAATCATTGCGTGATGCGGTGCGTCGTTATATCGACAAGGTCTACACCTTCGAGCATCGCCGCGCCATCGTCGCCAAGGGCGGCTTTGATCGTGCGGATTACAACGCCCTCGCCGAACTCGGCTTAACCGGCTTGTGCATTTCCGATGCGCATGGCGGCATGGGCATGGGTCCAGTCGAGAGCATGATCGTGATGGAGGAGCTGGGGCGCGGCATCGCGCTTGAGCCCTTGGCGCAAACGCTCATTGCCAGCGTGCTGCTGCAAACCTATGCGCCTGAGCCGATTCAATCCGCATGGTTGCCAATGCTTGCCAGCGGCGAGAAAATCGTGGCCTTGGCTTTGCAAGAGCGTGGCATGCGCTACGAGATGACGAATATCAAGGCAAATGCGGCTTTAGCCGTTAAAGAATATGCGCTGAGTGCTACTAAAAACATAGTGATTGCTGGCGATCATGCTGATGCGTATATCGTCTCGGCGCTGCTGAGTGGCCAAGCGGCTTTGTTTTTGGTGGATGCCAAAGCGGCTGGCGTGCAAGTAGCTGGCCATCTTTGCCAAGACGGTTCGCGCGCAGCCACAGTCACTTTCACCAATGCGCCAGCTCAATTGATCACCTCCGATGGCCAAGCCGCCTTGCAGCTCGCGCAAGATTGCGGCATCGCCAACACCTGCGCCTATGCCGTGGGCGTGATGGACAAAACCTTGGCCGTCACAGCCGATTACATGAACACCCGCAAACAGTTCGGCCAAACGCTCGCAAGCTTCCAAGCCCTGCGCCACCGCATGGCCGATATGAAGATGCAGCTCGAACTCGCACGATCCATGAGCTATTTTTCCAACATGAAGCTCGGCAGTCCCGCGCCCGAGCGTTCACGCGCCGCTGCGCAAGCGAAAGTACAACTCGGCCAAAGTATGCGCTTCGTCGGCCAACAAGCCGTGCAGCTGCATGGCGGTATCGGCGTGACAGACGAGTACATCGTGAGCCATTATTTCAAGACGCTCACGCAATTGGAAATGAGCTTTGGCGACACGATGCATCACTTGGGCGAAGTGTCCAAGCGGATGCAAGACACGGCCGGTGTGTTCGCATAAATCAGAAAGAGCCAAGCCATGAAACTGCTGCGCCGCTATCTACTTCAAGGAGCGGCAGTAGTTGCTGCGCTTGCTCTTGCCGCTTGCGCAAACTTCAGCGGTCATCGCACTCACACACCGCCCATCGTCTTCGTGCACGGCAATGGCGACACTGCCGCCCTGTGGCTCACCACGCAATAGCGCTTCGAGTCCAACGGCTGGCCGCGCGATCGTTTGTATGCGATTGAAGTGCCTTATCCGCTGGCAAGAGATGACGACAGCAAACCCCAGCCGGGGCGCACCTCCACCGCAGAGCA
>JAAUOI010000272.1 GCA_012036375.1 Allobrachymonas sp.
ACACAGCTTCACCATTCAACTCGCCCGCAAAGACAGCGGCCTAGCCGCCTTGAGCCGCGTGCTCGAAGCATGGATCGCGCACTTCAAAGGCGTAAAAGTCCGCATCACGCCTTTATCAAAAATTGAAGACCCCGCCTGGCGCTGGCACACCGGCTTAGACACCAGCTCCACTGACATCCTCAATACCCTTTATCGCCAAGAGCCCCTGCAAGAGGCGCAACTCAAACGCCTCATCACCCTATTCCGCCTAGATTTCCAAGACTCCTCCGACTGCCTCCCCGAGATGCGCAGCAAACCCACCTATCTCGGCTTGGCGATGAATGAGCAAGGCTTGCTAAGGCTCAAACCACAAAATTTGCTGCTCAATTTGCCGTTTGCGAGTTCTCAGTAAGCAAAAATCTCCGTTCGGATACTTTTTCTTGTTTTTTTAGATAAAAGCCACTAAAATTCTCCGATCAGAGACTTTTACTTAGCTTTCATAAAAAGTTTGCTTATTTCATCTCCGAACGGAGTTTTTCATGCAACCCATCCAATCCACCAGCCAACTTGGCACAGCCATCCGCCAGCGCAGGCAAGAGGCGGGATTGACTTTGGTGCTCGCAGCTGCAGCATGCGGCGTGAGCGTGAAATTCCTGCAAGCGCTAGAGACCGGCAAACCCACCGTGCAGTTTGACAAAGCCTTAGGCGTCGCACGCCACTTTGGCATCCAGCTCATGATCGCCTAGGATCAAACAGTCGCATGAGCAAGCTCAATATTTGGGTCAGTGGCACGCATGCGGCCACTCTGGAGTCTCAGCAAGATAGCTTTGCACTCAGCTACACCGAAGACTGGGGGCAATCCCCTCAGGTTTATGCCTTTTCGCCCCATCTTCCGATCAAGCAAATCACGCAAGGCGCAGCAGTCAAACATTTCTTCAGCAACTTACTGCCTGAGGGCCGGCCGCTGGAAGCACTGTCTTCCGCGCATCAAGTCAGCCAATACGATGTGTTTGGCATTCTACGCAAAGTTGGGCGAGATTGCGCCGGCGCTTTGGTCATCACCGATGAAGACGCATCGCCACCCGAAGCTAAGATTTTCACGAAGCAAGACTATGAAGCCGTCAGCCGCGCAGAGCTGCACGAGCGCATCGTCGATTCGCGTGCGCAAGATGTGCCGCTCATGTTCTGGCGCGGTAAGCGGCGCATGTCACTTCCCGGCGTGCAAAACAAGCTCGGTGTTTACATGGCGCAAGACGGCGGCCTGTGGCTGCCTAAAGATGGTGCTCCCACTTCGCATATTCTGAAAGTTGGCAATGCGCGCTTCCCCGACATTGCCGCCAACGAATACGCCTGCATGAAATTAGCCAAAGCCATAGGCCTACCCGTGCCCGATGTGCAATACATGGAATTACCCGAGCCGATCCTGCTCGTGCAGCGATACGACCGCACTTGGACGCCCGATGGCGGCCTCCTGCGCACCCATCAAATCGATGCTTGCCAAGCCTTGAATCTACCACCCGAGCAAAAATACGAAGAGCCCGCCTACGAGACTGCCCCACCCGGCCCCAGCTTCGCTCAACTGCTCGCATTGCACACCCTCTGCCGCGTCCCAGCCAGCGCTCAAGTGCTCATGCTGCAATGGCTGATGTTCAACTACATCATTGGCAACAGCGATGCTCACGCTAAAATTTCTCTTTCATCGTTAGCGAACAAGGCATCGTTGCCGCGCCACTCTACGATCTAGTCAGCGGCATGCGCTACAACTTAGTGGATATGGCGCAAACCATTGGCGGCGAGACGCATGTTGCTGTGATTGGTGCAGCTGAGTGGCGGCAATTGATGCAAGATTGCGGCATCGCATTTGCTTTATTGCAGCGAATTGGAAAGCAAATGGTGCAGCGTATCCAGAGTCAGCGCGACAAACTTAAAAGTCAACTAATGCCTCAAGCAACGCGCATCCATCAAGAGGCGATGCTGTATGTGCTTGAATTAGCAGAGCAAAGATCAAAGCTACTCAGCGAGCAGCTTCAATAAGCGTGATCCGATACCGCCATTCTGTTTTAACGCCGTAGCAAGCAGGCAAAGGAAACGCCTCCACAAACACGCCGCCACATTTCTCAATCACGCGCTTTGAAATCGCGTTATCGTGCGCCACAGTGATCTCAACGAGTGGTAACCCCAAAGCTTTGGCTTCGGGCAAGAGTTGTTGCAAACCGAGTGTGGCGTAACCCAAGCGACGCTTCCATGGCACGACTGAGTAACCGATGTGACCTAAACAATAGGACGGTAACTCATGCGTGCCGCGCTGCCAGCGAAATCCGATGGAGCCGCAAAACTCACCGTCCCACATCCAGCGCTTAAATCCCGGCAATCGGGGCACTTGGGAGCGATCGGGCATGGTGACTGGCTCGCCGGCAACTTGTGTGCTGTCCAGCGATGCCAAGAATGCTTGCGCATCAGCTTTGATGTTTTCTAACTCTTCTTGCGCTTGAGCAGCCCGCATATTGTTGGGCGACCACGCGAGCCAAAGCGCTCGCATACGAGTCAATATGCAACAGCGACGGCACGACCAGTTGCATCGCGCTCACATATTCCGTCGATACTGCCCGCCCACTTCAAATAGGAGCATTAGTTAATCTGCCCGAGTGAGCAAACGCGCACAGCTTCCATCAGCACTTCAAAGACGTTGTGATCGTTGATCACGGCTTGTTGCAATTTGGCGAGCATGGCAGGGGCATCGACTTTATTGCGCTCTTGAAAATCGACTAGGCGCGCCAATTGGTTTTGCTTTTCCTCTTCCGTGCTGCGCGCCAGCTCTAGGGTTTCGGGCGTGGTATCGCCATGCGGATTGCGGAAGGTGTTAACGCCGATGATGGGGAGTTCGCCGGTGTGTTTGAGCATTTCGTAGTGCATGGATTCGTCTTGAATCTTGCCGCGCTGGTAGCCAGTTTCCATCGCGCCGAGCACGCCGCCGCGCTCGGAGATGCGCTCAAATTCTGCGAGTACAGCTTCTTCGACGAGCTCGGTGAGTTCATCGATGATGAATGCGCCCTGGTTGGGGTTTTCGTTTTTGGCCAAGCCCCATTCGCGGTTGATGATGAGCTGAATGGCCATGGCGCGGCGCACGCTGTCTTCGGTGGGCGTGGTGATGGCTTCGTCGAAGGCGTTGGTGTGCAGGCTGTTGCAGTTGTCGTAAATCGCAATCAGCGCTTGCAGGCTGGTGCGGATGTCGTTGAACTGAATTTCTTGCGCATGCAAGCTGCGGCCACTGGTTTGAACATGGTATTTGAGCTTCTGTGACCGCTCATTCGCGCCATATTTATCGCGCATGGCTACTGCCCAAATGCGACGTGCCACTCTGCCGAGCACGGTGTATTCCGGGTCCATTCCGTTGCTGAAGAAGAAGCTCAAATTCGGCGCGAAATCATCGATATGCATACCGCGAGCGAGGTAGGCTTCGACGAAGGTGAAGCCATTGCTCAGCGTGAACGCGAGCTGCGATATTGGGTTCGCGCCAGCTTCTGCAATGTGATAGCCGCTGATGCTCACGCTGTAGAAATTACGCACATCGTGTTGCACGAAATACTGCGCGATATCGCCCATCACTTTGAGGCTGAATTCGGTGGAGAAGATGCAGGTGTTTTGGCCTTGATCTTCTTTCAAAATATCGGCCTGCACTGTGCCGCGCACATTGGCGAGCGTCCATTCGCGCACTTTTGCGGCCTCGGTATCCGTGGGTTCGCGGCCATTGTCGGTTTTGAATTTTTCTAAGTTTTGATCGATCGCGGTGTTCATGAACATTGCGAGAATCGTGGGCGCGGGGCCGTTGATCGTCATGCTCACACTCGTTGAAGGCTGCGTGAGATCAAAGCCCGAATAGAGCACCTTCATATCGTCCAGCGTAGCGATGCTCACGCCGCTGTTGCCGACTTTGCCGTAAATATCGGGGCGCACGGCGGGGTCTGCGCCATAGAGTGTGACGCTATCAAACGCAGTGGATAAGCGCTTAGCGGCCATGCCTTCGCTGACCACTTTGAAGCGGCGATTGGTGCGGAAGGCATCGCCCTCGCCAGCGAACATGCGCGTGGGGTCTTCGCCTTCGCGCTTGAAAGCGAAAGTGCCAGCGGCATAGGGGAAGCTGCCAGGGACGTTCTCAAGCATCAGCCACTTCAAAATTTCGCCGTGGTCTTCATATTTGGGAAGCGCGACTTTGCGGACGCTCGTACCGGATAAGGTTTTGTGAACAAGCTGAGTGCGAATTTCTTTGTCTCTGATTTTGACGACGTATTCATCGCCCGCATACGCTTGCTGCATTTGCGGCCATTGCTGGAGCAACTTGGTGGCGTCTTTGTCTAGCTGCAATTCGCGCACTTGCGCGAGATCCATCGTGGCCTCGGCTGCTCTGGAGCGCTCGGGTTTTTCGACTTGCAGCATTTTCGCGGCGCTGCGAAGCTGTTGAATTTCACGCACGAGTTTGACTTGCACTGCAACGCGCTTTTTGTAGCCGCGCACGGTGTCTGAAATCTCAGCTAAATAGCGCGCACGCGCACCGGGCACGATGGGGTGTTGGTTATTGCTGTGGCGAGTATTCACCAATGGCAGCTTCCCATCCACGAGCTTCAAGCCCAGTGCCGTCAAGC
>JAAUOI010000273.1 GCA_012036375.1 Allobrachymonas sp.
CTTCTGTTATTAGAACGCAGTCAGCAGCGGAAAAGAAGAATTTCAATCAACTAGGTTACAGACTAGTCGCGACACGCGCAGAATAAAGTCACGCAACCATGCAATGCTGCGATAGCCTAGCTAGCCAAGGAGAAACGATTTTGGATAATCACGATTATTCAGTTAAAACGCGAACTGCGCACGAAGTTGCAGGGCGAGTGCTAGCGCTTATCGCAGTTACAGCACGTGTTCACAAAAATGAAGCAAAGCAGACATTTGCTAAGCTATCTCAGATTAATCTTGAGCCTTTTTTCACACCATCTGAGCGAGAATTTTTCTTTTCAGATACGCCATCAGAGAGAGACATGGTTAACTTTAGCTGGCGAGCTGAAGCATTGGCCTCATTGATATGGGCTTTAAAAGGTTTGGAGGTTTTCCCACCTCTCAATCAACAAACTGCTGTGGGCGGACTGGATTTTGTTCAGGCAGCCTTGGATGATCCAGAGTTTTTTATAGCTAATTCCCGTCTGCGACCATTCGCGGAAATACAGGCTCTAGAGGCAGATATGTATCAACAGCACTGGCGAGTTCGCGACGCACAACTATTTAACCCGGATTCCCCATTAGCCCCAATTCTCTAATGGCTGCCATTAGAGCAAGTCATTGATTTGATTGAAGAAACGCTTGTTTTGACGCGCTTTAAACAGCGGTAAGATTTGCTGACCTGAGTTTGAAGGGGTTGCGCCATGGAACTTCGCCTCGATTTCACTGACAAGCAAATCACCCCGTGGGCGGGCATGAGCCTCGTCAAGCGCATGCTCGATCACATCGGCTGGGATCTGGCGATGACCCGCGCAAACCTGCCTCAGCCCGGCAGCAACCGAGGCTACGCGCCCGAGCAACTGATCGGGCAATTCATGCTCAGTCTGTGGTGCGGAGCCAACCGCTTCGAGCATCTGGAAGTCACCCGTTTTGATGGCGTGCTCGCTCGCATCTTCGGCTTTGAGCGCATGGCCAACTACAAAGCACTGACCCGCTTGCTCGACAAATTCGATCAAGCCAGCATTGCCAATACCTTTGCCAGTTTGTACCAACACCTGTTCGAGCAAGTGGGCTTGCAAACCCTCACCTTGGATTTGGACTCCACTGTGCTCACCCGCTATGGTGTGCAGCAAGGCGCTGCGCGGGGCTACAACCCCAGCAAACGCGGCAGAGCCAGCCACCATCCACTCCTGGCCTTCTGTGCAGACAGCCGCATGATCGCCAATGTCTGGCTACGCCCGGGCAACGCGCATACGGCCAACAACGCCATCGGTTTCCTACAAAGCAGCATCGCGCATTTGGGCGCAGGCAAGCGGGTGGGCTTGCTCAGAGCCGATTCAGGCTTTAGCGAGAACGCCTTCTTGCAACACCTAGAGCAAAGCCAAACAGCCTACACCGTGGCCATGCGATTGGTACAGCCCTTGCAGCACGCTTTGGTCAGTGCCCGCTGGTGGCCTTTGCAAGAGCATGATCAGGCGGGTAGGACGAGTAAGGCGGACAAGGCCAATCAATGCCTCGATGAGGTGGCAGGCATTGAGCTGTGTGAGATCCACTACCAAGCCAGCAGTTGGGATGCGCCCCGGCGCGTCATCGGGGTGCGCCAGCATATGAAGACCCGCCCACAGGCCAAGGGCAAGAGCCTGAGTTTGTTTGCTGAGGATGCGGACATCAGCGGCTGGCGCTACGCGGCCATCGTCACTGATTTGAAGCTACCTGCTGTGCAGGTGTGGCGCACCTACCGAGGCCGTGCCGATTGTGAGAATCGGATCAAGGAGCTCAAATACGACTTCGCGCTGGGCACGCTGGCCAGACGCAACTTCTGGGCAACAGAGGCTGCACTGC
Source organism: Allobrachymonas sp. (assembly GCA_012036375.1). GTDB lineage: Bacteria > Pseudomonadota > Gammaproteobacteria > Burkholderiales > Burkholderiaceae_C > JANMDU01. The sequence continues at coordinate 1,864 of JAAUOI010000273.1, forward strand.
ATTGGGTGATGTTGGCATTCAACCTGATGAGCTTGTTCAGAACGGCGATGCAGCGCCAGTTGAACAAGACAGGCTCGATGCAAACCCTCGCTAGCCTACGTCAACAGCTATTTGCGCAGGCTGGCTTCATCACCAAAGAGGGCAAGAGCAGAACACTCAAACTGGCCACCGCGATGCAGCGGCGTGAGTGGGTCACTGGGCTTTGGAACGCCTCCAAATCATTTGAGCTGCCCGTCACCGTCAGACCGATATTTGAGCCCGCGCCTACGGGCTAATGGGAAATCTGGGTTTAATAAACCGATGCCATCTGAGTTGCATCCTAGCGTTGTGTACGAGAGGAGATATGCCATGAGTTGGCTAGTTGGCTGGGGCTCTGATTGGGACGATGTACCGACTGATACCTAGATGAGTATCGTTGCGGTCAGCACTTAGTCCATCTGAGTGTTGCGTCCTGAGTTAATCCGCCCCGCATCTCCCGCCCCCACATCCCCTGTGATGTACACCCCATCAAAGCAGCTCGCTTCAAAATTCGCAATCTCGGGGTTGCATTTGCGCACGGCTTGTTTCATGCCTTCTACGTCTTGGTAGATCAGGGCATCGCAGCCGATGTAGGCGCGGATTTGCTCTAGGGTTTTGCCGTGGGCGATCAGCTCGGTCTGCGTTGGCATGTCGATGCCGTAGACGTTGGGGTAGCGCACCGGGGGCGCGGCGCTGGCGAGATAGACTTTGGCAGCGCCGGCGTCGCGCGCCATTTGCACGATTTCTCGGGAGGTGGTGCCGCGCACGATGGAATCGTCTACGAGCAGCACGCGGCGGCCTTGGAATTCGCTGCGGATGGCGTTGAGCTTTTGGCGCACGGATTTTTTGCGCTCGCCTTGGCCGGGCATGATGAAGGTACGGCCCACGTAGCGGTTTTTCACGAAGCCTTCGCGATAGGGTTTGCCCAGCAAATGCGCCAGTTGCATGGCGCTTGGCCGGCTGGATTCGGGAATGGGAATGACGGCATCAATCTCATCGGGCGGCACGGTGGAGATCACGCGCTTGGCCAGCGTTTCGCCCATGTTCAGACGCGCTTGGTAGACGCTGATGCCATCCATCTCGGAATCGGGGCGGGCGAGGTAGACGTATTCAAAAATACAAGGCGAAAGCTGGGTTTTCTCGGCGCAGATCGCACTGTGGACCGCGCCTTGTAAATCGATGAATATCGCCTCGCCGGGCGCGATATTGCGCTCAAACAGGTGGCCTGTGCCTTCTAGTGCTACGGACTCGCTGGCGACCATGACGGAGCCATCTGCCGCACGGCCCAGGCACATCGGGCGAATACCAAAGGAGTCGCGAAAAGCCAGCAAGCCGTGGCCGGCAATCAGCGCGACGACAGCATACGAGCCTTGGATACGGCGGTTCACTCCGCGCACGGCGGTAAACACATCTTTGGGCTGCAAGGGAAGCCCGCGCGTGGTCAGCTCCAGCTCATGCGCGAGCACATTGATCAGCACCTCGGTGTCGCTGGTGGTGTTGATGTGGCGGTGATCAAGGTTGAAAAGTTGCTCTTTGAGGGCATCCACGTTGGTGAGATTGCCGTTGTGCACCAGCATCAGGCCAAAGGGCGCGTTGACGTAAAACGGCTGGGCTTCTTCTTCGCTGTCGGCATTGCCGGCGGTGGGGTAGCGCACTTGACCGAGACCCACGTTGCCGGGCAGGGCGCGCATGTTGCGGGTGCGAAACACATCGCGCACCATGCCTTTGGCTTTGTGCATGAAGAACTTGGTGCCTTGCTGGGTGACGATGCCAGCGGCATCCTGGCCGCGATGCTGCAAGAGCAGGAGCGCGTCATAGAGCGTTTGGTTGACGGGTTGTTGAGAGACGATGCCGACGATGCCACACATGGTTAACTTTCCCTTGATTGCCGATTCGCTTCGGCTTGAATGTATTGTCCGATTTTTTCGGGCAACAGCGGCTTGATGCTGCGCAACGCCACGCTGAGTGCGCCCGCGCCGCTCGATTGCTTCCACCATTCACCGTCTTTGAGCGGCGTCATGAGCACGGCGGTGGTTGCCGCCAGCAAGATCACCACGCCGCGCAGCAGGCCGAAAAATGCGCCCAGCGTGCGATCCACAGGGCGCAGGCCAACCGTTTCAATCAGCTTTTTAGTCGCCCAAGCGATCAAGCCCGCAGCGAAGGCGCTGGCGATAAAAGTGAGCACAAAGCCTGCTGCATAGCGCAGCGCTTCAGTCGCGCCGCTCATGGGCAGCATCGCGCCGACTGTGGCCGCATAAAGTTGCGCGATGATGAAGGCGGCCAGCCAGCCCATCACCGAGAGCACCTCATAGACCAACCCGCGCCAAGCGCCTAGGATGAGCGAGAGAAGAAGCACGGCGAGGATGATCCAGTCGAGTGCGGCCAACTGCATGGGATTGTTTTGAGAGTGAGCGAGCGTGGGGCTAGAGCGTCAAAATCGCGGCGGGTAGATCGAGCGATTTGATTTTGGCGGCGGCTTTGTCAGCCTCCGCCCGTGTGGCAAAGGGGCCCACGCGCACGCGAATCAGCTTGCCTTGCGCCGTCTCTGCGACTTGTACATAGGTTTTGAAACCAGCTTTTTCTACTTTCAGGCGAGCTTCGCGTGCCTTGGTGTTGTCGGCGAATGAGCCGAATTGGACGATGAAGCGTTCGCCCGATGCGCTGTAGCTGTCGTGGAATTGGCGTGCTGCATTGTTCGTCGTTTTACCTTCTA
>JAAUOI010000274.1 GCA_012036375.1 Allobrachymonas sp.
TGCCGGTGTCAATTTCGGGTGATGCTGCGCGGGTTGTGGCACGCCCCACAGGCGCTCGACCTCGGGCAACAAGACTTGCAGAGCATTGCTTTGCCTGAGCACTTGAAACATGCGCGAGGGCTTGTCTTCCATCAAGCCTTTGGCGATTTCTTGCCACACGCGCTCAGCGACCAATGCATTTGCTTCACCAGAAGCAACCATGCGGCGCATGAGATCAAGCGTGGGCTTGGCGACTGAAAAACCCGGGTAACGCGCAGCGAAGCGGGCGATGCGCAGAATCCGCACGGGGTCTTCAGCAAACGCTGGCGAGGTGTGGCGCAGGATTTTGTCGCGCAGGTCTTGTTGGCCGTTGAATGGGTCGATCAGATCATCTAAAGGCAAGTTTTTTGATCAAATTGACCACTTTCCGGCATATATTCTGCGCCGAGTGCTATTGAATTGATAGTGATGTCACGCCGTGCCAGATCCTGCTCAATCGTCACATCGGGCGCTGCATGGAAGGCGAAGCCGTGGTAACCGGGGGCGGTTTTGCGCTCGGTGCGTGCGAGGGCATATTCCTCTTTCGTCTCTGGATGCAGGAAGACGGGGAAATCTTTGCCCACCGCGATGAAGCCCGCAGCGAGCATTTGCTCAGGCGTGACGCCCACCACGCACCAATCGCGGTCTTTGACTTCGCGACCCATCAAGGCATCACGCACTGCGCCGCCGACGAGATAAACCGTACCCGGGATATTCATTTCTTCATCACCACCAAGCCCTTAAGGTATTCGCCCTCAGGAAAGCGCATGGTGATAGGGTGATCGGAAGCTGCATGCAAATGGCTAACAAGATAGCCATCTGCCTGCGCATCCATCGCCGCGCCGGCGACGATTTTGTGGAACAGCTCACCACCGATGCCGCCCGAGCAGCTGAAGGTGTAGAGCAAGCCGCCCGGTTCCAAGAGCTTGAAGGCGAGGCGGTTGATGTCTTTATAGGCTCTCGCGGCGCGCTCGGCATGCGCAGCCGATGGTGCAAATTTGGGTGGATCGAGAATGATGGCGTCAAACGTGCGGCCTTCGGCAATGAAGCGGCGCAAGGTGGCATTCACATCGGCATCTAAGAAATCTGCCGCTCCGCTGTCAATGCAATCTTGTAAGCTATTGATCGCCAAATTTTGCTTGGCTCGCTCAAGCGCCGAACCCGAAGAATCCACGCTCGTGATGCTCGCGCCCTCCAACACCCCCGCCGCTTGCATGCGCACGAGCGCCGCCACGGTGAAGCCGCCGGTGTAGCAATAGCAATTGAGCATGCGGCGAAATTTGAGGCGTACGGCATCTTGGGCAAAGCGCAAGCGATTGTCGCGCTGATCGAGGTAAAAACCCGTTTTGTGGCCCTCAGAAATGCTCACCTGCAAGCGCCAATCGTGCTCGCGAATCGTGACCTCTTCCTCGCCCTGCCCTGCTAACCACCCGGTCGTGGCGGGCAAGCCTTCGAGTGTGCGGCTGCTGGCGTCTGAGCGCTCATAGAGTTTCGTCAAACCCGTGGCTTTGAGCAAAGCTTGCGTGATCTGCGATTTATATTTTTCTGCTCCTGCCGATAAAAACTGCGCCACCAAGGTATCGCCATAGCGATCCACAATCACGCCCGGCAAGCCATCGGCCTCACCATGCACGAGGCGCACGCCATCGTCAAGGCCGCCGCTTTGCATTGGGTTTTCAGAGCCGAATCGGCCTCTAGCCTTGACAGATTGTGCGCAGAGTGCTTCGAAAAAGGAGCATCGATACGCTGAGCTTCATCAAAGCTCCACACGCGAATACGCAGCTTGCTATTCGGGCTAAACGCGCCCCAAGCGAGAAATTTGCCGTCATCACCCACCACGCGCACCAACTCGCCCACATCGGCGCTGCCTTTGGCCAAGGCGTTGTCATAAATCCAAGGATGGCCGCGCAATAGCGCTCGTTCTTTGCCGGCGCGAAGTTGAATCGTTTTCATAGCCACTATTGTGGCCGATGCTGCACGCGGGCTTTAAGCTAAATCCGTGCCGCTGTAAAAGTATCCAACGACAACTCTTGCCCCAGCAACCCGACATCGGGTAGCTTTTCGCCCGCTTCATAAACAACGGCCTGCCAGCGCCCTAAATCATCTCGGCTGTGCATTTCCACACGCCGCTCGGTTTGGCTCACGATCCAATAGGCTTTGAGACTGGGCAACTTACGATATGAACTGAGCTTTTCGCGGCGGTCAATCTCGGCGGTGGATTCGCTACTCACTTCCACGAGCAAGCTCGCGTCCGACACCAATTTTCCATCGCCCGCCAAAGCACTGCCGCAATAGACCATGACATCGGGGTAATACACGCTGTCGGCCGCTTGCACATGCAGCTTCATGTCATTGATGAAGACTTGGCAGGGCGTTCCGTCGAGAATGCCGGATAAGGCACGGAAGACATTGCCTGACACCCGGTTGTGCCGCATCGTGCCGCCCGTCATCGCAAAGATTCTGCCCGCCACATACTCATGCCGATCTTGACTTTGATTGTCAAAATCCAAAAATTCAAAAACGCTAAGATTTTTTGCAGTGCTTGACCCATGTCGGCATTGTAGGTTGATGCTCCCGCTTGCGTCAAACCTCAGCGTGCGCAATCGCCTAACGCTTGGCCCTCGGATGCGCCGCGTCATACGCCTTGGCCAAATGCTGAAAATCCAGCCGCGTATAAACCTGCGTGGTGCTGATATTTGCATGGCCGAGCAGCTCTTGCACCGCCCGCAAATCTTGGCTCGATTGCAGCACATGGCTGGCAAAACTGTGGCGCAGCATGTGCGGGTGCACGGCCATCGGCAGCCCTGCTTGCTGGCTGCGCATTTTGAGGCGCTGCCAAACTTGGTTGCTGTTCATGCGCAGGCCACGCGGGGAAAGGAAAAGCGCCAGCTCTACCGACGGATCTTTTTCTTGCGCATCAAGTAGTCGAGCTGGCGTGATGGCAGCTTGGATTTGCTCACGCACGACAAGCCAAGCCTGCAAGGCCTCAATTGATTTACTCCCCAGCGGCACACTGCGGCGTTTGCTGCCCTTGCCGATCACATGCACATCGCATGCTGTCAAATCAATGAAACCCTTGCCCGCTCGCTCACCCGCGCTGCTGGCGCGAAGATCTAAATTCACCAGCTCGCTCACCCGCAAACCTGAGCCATAGAGCAGCTCGGTGATGGCTGCGTCTCGCGCCTCAAGCACAGGATCAAACCCTGCCGCTTCCGGCAAGCCCTTGAAGCTCGCCAATTGCACCGCCTGATCCACCGCGAGCGCTTTGGGCAATGGCTTGGCTTGCTTGGGTGCGCGCACATCTTGAACCGGATTAGCGGCGATTTTTTCTTCTCGGCCGAGCCAGGTGTAGAAGCCGCGCCAGCTCGATAAAGTCAGCGCGATGCTTCTGCCGCTTTGGCCTTTGCTGTGCAGTTGTGCTACCCAGCGGCGAACGTGCGCTTGATGAACTTGCGTGATGTCTTGCTGCGCCGCACAAGCATTGGTTTGCAGCAAACGCAAACTGTCGGTGTAGATCGAGAGCGTGCGCAGCGCCAGCCGCTTTTCAACGCGGCAGTGTGTGAGGTAAGCCCTCGATCAGTGCATGAGGCTTTAGTTCTGGCAAGGCCGAAGCATTCACGTCAGAGCGCAAGCTCAGCCACGCAAGCGAGAAAGCGCGGCGCTGGTCAGCTCACCGATGCGCTCCAGAAAATCCGTACCCATGCCCGCATTGAAGCGCTGTGGATCGGGCGATGCCAAGACCAAGAGGCCAAACGCCTCCAGAGCCGCACCGCCGCGCAGTGGAATCATCGCCATGGACATGGCCAGCTCGGGTTGATCCAGCCAAGTGGCCGCTTCAAAGCTGGCATTCACGCCGCAATAAGGCAACTGCAAAGACGATGCAAAAGTTTTCGCATCGTCGCTCACGCCGACTGCGAATTCCTCTTCTGAGAACAAGCCATTCACGCCCCACACCTTGATCGCCACTTGCGGGACGAGAAATTGCGATTTCAGCTCATGCGTCACAGTGATCGGCAAATCAATCGCCTGCTGAGTGAGCAGCAAGGTGCGCGTCCACTTTTGCAGTTTGTCTGCGATCATCACATTCTCATTGCCATGGCGCACCATCTCCATGATGCGGCCTTCCAGCGATTTGATTTTTTCGCGCAGCATCTCGGCTTGGCGCTCTTGCAGGCTCACGGCGCGCTTGCCATGCTGGGAATAGAGTTGAATGGTGGAGAGCGTCTCGGCATGGCGCTCAAAGAATTCGGGGTTGGTGCTCAGGTAGGAAGCAATATCGTCTTCGGTGATCGGGGGTACATCGTTTGGCTGCGTCATAAAGTAGCTCCTGAATTTGTAGCAGACCCTATCTTAAACCGAGATTGTCTCAGTCAGGAATATCCACCGCGCCCTCAAATACCGTGACAGCGGGCCCGGTCAGCAGCACACTCGCCGCCAAACCTTGGGTTGCAAACGGCCACTCAATCGTGAGCAAGCCGCCGTGGGTATGTACATCCACCTTGGCATCGAGCAAGCCCAGCCGAATGCCGCCACCACCGCCGCGCAAGCTCCGGTGCCGCAGG
>JAAUOI010000275.1 GCA_012036375.1 Allobrachymonas sp.
TTTGCGAAGGAATGCAAGAGGTGTGCCCAGTCTTAAGTTGAGGCTATATGCAAATAATATTTAGATGTTTTTTCGTATGTCCTCTACCCAGGTCACATGCTTGTGCTTATACTGAATTCATGTGTCTTGCCAAGAGGAGTTTGCTGTGAAGCCCGTTCTGGAATTATTGAAAAAACGTGACAGTGCTGTGTTTCATATTGCGCCTGATGCCTTCGTTTTTGATGGCTTGAAGCAACTTGCTGCGCGCGGCGTAGGCGCGATCGTGGTACTCGATCAAGGTAAGTTAGTGGGCGTTTTCTCCGAGCGTGATTACACGCGCAAGGTGGCGCTCGAAGGCAAGAATTCGCGCGAAATCACGATTGCCGACATCATGACGAAAAACGTCATCACCGTGCCATCGACTGCACGCACCAAAGAATGCATGGCGCTGATGAGTCAACACAAAATTCGCCATCTGCCCGTGATGGAAGGCAGCAAAGTGCTTGCCTTGCTCTCTATCCGCGACATCATGGACGACATCATTGCAGACCATGAGCAAACCATTTCACATCTGCAAACCTATATCTCTGGGTAGTGTATTTTTAAGCCAAATTAGCCTCTGGCCGGCATAGAATCTGCGCAAAGTGCTATGAAATAGATAGTAAAAAACTTCCGAAAAAGAAGATCTATCTCACGCTAGCGTCTTCAAAATATTCTGGATGAAGCCGAGCGATTGCTGCAAAAACGCTTGCGGCGATTGAATATGCAAGCGCATGGATTTCGCGGCTAATTTGGAATCACCCGCCACAATGGCTTGCATGATCTGACGATGATGGTCAATGGCAATTTTATTGCTACCCAATTCGGGAATCGCCAGATGACGGATGCGGTTCATACCTGTGCGCGCTTGGCGCAGCGAGCCCCAGGCATGCGGGTGACCTGCGAGGCACAGGATTTGGTAATGAAACGCTTCGTCGCTGGCCAGATGCGTGGCGTAGTCGCCAGCGGCGCTGGCTTTGACTTGTTGTGCAATGAATTTTTGCAGTTTTTTTCGCTCAATCAGCGGCGCTTTGGCGGCCAACTCAGCCGCGCGGCATTCGATCATTTCGCGCACGAAAATCGCATCCTTGATTTTGGCGGGCGACAAGCGCGCCACAAAGCTGCCTTTTTGCGGCACGGCTTGCAGCAAACCTTCTGTTGCGAGCTGTCCAAAGGCTTCGCGCACGGGCGCACGGCTGACCTGTAAGCTGTCTGACATGGCCTGCTCAGACAGTGCCATGCCAGGCAGCAGCGTGCAATCCAATATTGCGCGGCGAATCGCTTCATAAGTGTGTCGACTCATCTGGCCGCGCTGCGATTGAACCTTGCTTGCGCTGCTGGGCAAAAGGTCAACTGATCGCAGCGCAGCACTCTCGCGAGAAATATCCGGTATCAAAGGGCGGGTGCGAGCCATGATGTGTGAGATTGACTCAGGGTTTAGGAGGGTTTGAAATAGTATACTAGGATACTAGAATAGCACAACGCTGGGGTTCATCCAAGCTCGGTGTTGAACTGACATAAGGAGACTTTTATATGACCAATCGTCGTCAAACCCTTTTAAGTATTGCGCAGAGCGCTATGCTTTTGTTAGCGAGTGGTTTGCCTGTTTTAGCGCAAGCGCAGGCCGACTACCCATCCAAGCCAATCAAAATCCTTGTACCTTTTCCACCGGGCGGCACCAGTGATGTCATGGGGCGCATGATGGCTGAGCCCCTGTCTCGTGTGCTGAAAGTGCCTGTGACGGTGGAGAACGTGGGAGGGGGTGGTGGTGTGATCGGCACGGAGCGTGGCGTGAAAGCGGCTGCGGATGGCTATACCCTGATTCAAACCGGTGTGGGGCAAAACGCTGTGGCGCATGGGCTGGATCCTGCGCTTGTCTCTAAATACAACTCGAACACTGATTTCATCCATCTCTCCCAAATTCATCACGGCCCGAATGTGTTGGTCGTGAACGCAGATCGCCCCTTCAAGACCTTGAGAGACGTGGTGCAGTTTGCCAAGGCCAATCCGGGTAAGCTCGACTATGGCTACACCCATGCGGCCAGCGGCCACATGGCGATGGAACTCTTCAAGCAAACGGCGGGTATTTCATGACGGGCATTCCGTATCGCGGCGGTGGCCCGATGCTCACTGCTGCCATCAGCAATGAAATCCCTTTCATGTTCATCAACCAAGATGTGGCTTTGCCCCATGTGCGCTCGGGCAAGCTGCGTGCGATTGCCGTGAGCAGCTTGCAGCGCAATCCGCTGTTTCCTGATGTGCCAACTGTGGCTGAAAGCGGCTATCCGGGTTTCCAAGCGCTCTCGTGGAGCGGCCTATCGATCCAAAAGGGCACGCCGCAACCCATCGTGGACAAACTCGAAGCGGCCATCAAAGAGATGATGACATCGCCGGCCATTGTGCAGCGCATGGCGAGCCAAGGTTTCGTGATTCCGCCCCTCGGTCAAAAGCCCTACGTGGATTTCGTGGCCAAAGAAATTGTGCAGTGGGATAGGGTGATTAAGACGGCTGGCATTAAGGCGCAGTGATGACAAAGCGTAAGTCCTATGAGGAGCTTCGCAGCGCACGCTGGTTTGCGCCAGACGATTTGCGCGGCTTCGGCCATCGCTCGCGCGCGATGCAAATGGGCTACGACCATGCCGATTGGCAAGGCAAGCCGATCATTGCGATTTTGAACACGTGGAGCGATATTGGCAATTGCCATTCGCATTTCAAAAATCGGGTGGAAGAAGTCAAGCGCGGGGTGTTGCAGGCCGGTGGTTTTCCGCTGGAGATTCCTTGCATTTCGGTGGCGGAAAATTTTGTGAAGCCCACCACGATGCTCTATCGCAATTTGCTGGCGATTGAAGCCGAGGAGCAGTTGCGTTGCCATCCGGTCGATGGTGCGGTGCTCATGGGTGGCTGCGACAAGACCACGCCCGGCTTGCTGATGGGCGCGTTCAGTGCAGGCTTGCCTTGCATCTATTTGCCCGCTGGCCCGATGCTGCGCGGCAACTGGAAAGGCAAGACGCTGGGCTCGGGCTCAGATGCTTGGAAGTATTGGGATGAGCGCCGAGCCGGCAACATCACCGATGTGCAATGGATGGAAATCGAAGGCGGCATCGCGCGAAGCGCGGGCACATGCATGGTGATGGGCACAGCCGCGACGATGATGGGCATTGCCGAGGCGTTGGGCATGACCTTGCCCGGTGCTTCCAGCATTCCTGCTGTGGATGCTAACCATCAACGCATGGCCACGCAATGTGGTCGGCGGATTGTTGATATGGTCTGGGAAGACCTCACTCCAAACCGCATCGTAACTGGGCCCTCGTGCCGGAATGCCGCCATAGTTGCCATGGCCTTGGCTGCCCTCGGTGAGGTTTGCGCCGTAGGGCAGCCCCTCGAAGTCGAGGACCGAGAGCTCGCCCTCTCCGGACCGCACGAAGGTCAGGTCGTCCAGGGCGTACCAAGCGCTCCCGTGCAAACGGGGCCTCGCCTCGATCACGATGCGATCGACGTCCTGGAAGCCGACCAACCGGTCCGTCGGCGGCTCCGCGCCCATGTCCCGCAGACCGAGGGCGTGGACGATCGTCGCACCAACCAGTCCGGGATCGGTGACCAGGGCAAGGCGGACGTAGGCGAGACCGTCGGGGAAGTCCTCGGCTGCCGCCGCAGCGGCCGAAAGCGCCAATCGTTCTGGGACGTCAGCTTGAACGTCGCGCGGACCAGGTTGTAGCCATCCGGGTCGTACTGCTTGAGTTGTTCGCGCGTGGCAATTGCGGCATGGTTCCAGTTATTGATATATGTGCACATTCCTGCAAAAAAAAAGTAGTTTGAATAATTTTTCCTTCTTTTACGCCCCGAGTGTGGATATACGAAAGAAAAATAATCAAGCAAATTGCCATAATTTGAGCGGCTGAAATTTGGAGAAAACCTAAATCTGCAATAACATTTTTTCGCTTAGAGAAGGAAAAATGTAGGCGGCAAATTTACTAAATGCTACGCCAACGGCAGCAATAGTTCCCGCTTGAATGACGGCAAAAAAGCTCCACCCAAACAAAAAGCCCGTGAGTGAATTGAAGGCTTCTTTCAAATAAACGTATTGTCCGCCCGCTTTGGGAAACATTCCGCTCAATTCGCCGTAGCTCAATGCGGCTGCCACCGTGAGGAAACCCGTGAGAATCCAAATGCCAATCAATGCTCCCGCAGAACCAACATTTCTGACAATATCAGCACTGACGATGAAAATGCCTGAACCAATCATTGAACCAGCTACTATCATCGTAGCATCGAACAAAGTAAGAGAACTTTTAAAATTTGAGCTTTGCGGGTCTTGGATTCATGATTTGTTTGCAAATGTTTGCTTTTGCTTCCATCCGCATTCTTTTTTTTTAAGATTTTCCTGACTCTTTCTGCACTCAATTCTACTTGTCTTTCTCGCTTCAGTTTTTCCGAGAGTTGACGGCTATTATATATTGTTCGCCTTACTGTCGCCGGTGAACATTTTAATTCTTTGGCTATTTGTTCAACTTTCCATCCCCGGTCGCTTAACCTT
>JAAUOI010000020.1 GCA_012036375.1 Allobrachymonas sp.
CCGGCGGCTTCTTGCTCAACAACGAGTTGACCGATTTCAACTTCGCACCCAACGATGCCGCTGGCAAACCCACCGCTAACCGCGTGCAACCCGGCAAGCGCCCCCGCAGCTCGATGAGCCCCACGCTCGTGTTCGACAAATCAGACGGCAAAGTCGTCATGACCGGCGGTAGCCCCGGCGGCGCACTCATCATCCACTTCACCGCAAAAACCGCCTACGGCATGCTCAACTGGGGCTTGAACGCCCAGCAAGCGATCAACCTACCCAACTTCGGCGCAGGCGGCGCACCCACCCTGCTCGAAGAAAAGCGCTTCCCCGCCTCCACGGTAGACAACCTCAAAGCCCGCGGCCACGACGTGCGCGAGCAAGCCATGGTCAGCGGCCTACAAGCCATTGGCCGCACACCCACCGGCTGGTTTGGCGCGCCGATCCACGGCGCGAAGGTGTGGTGCGTGGGGATTGATTCCCTGTCGCTTTAACTTCTTAAAGCCACTGTTCGCAGTGGTTTTTCATGGTTCTGCGGCATTTGAAAGACTACTGAATTCATAGCACTCTGCGCATATTCTATGCCGGCCAACGGCCTATTTCGCTTAAATTTTGGCTCTTCATGATTGCGTGCAACCCGCTCACGTTGGCACAATGGACGCGCCAGTGCTGATCGGCTAGCACCTCGCGCAGTTGCCCTGCTGGCAAACCTGCATTGTTTGCGTTAACACCGCTCATTGCACGCCAACCAAGCCGCTGGGCGCGAGGTGGGTGATGGGATGTGGGGCTGTTCCATTCGCGCTTGCTAGAGATTTTGAGTGGAAATTACAGTATTGACGCAAACCTTGTTCGCAAGCTACAAAAATCACTGCGCGTGGTGAACAGACCCGCAGCGCATCGCACGCCTTGTGCCAACGTACAAAAGCTAGCGCGAAATTGCCCTTCACCCGAGCGCAGGCGAGAAAGATCACTATGAATTCAATAGCACTCTGCGCATATTCTATGAAGGCCAGAGACCTAAAACGCTTCAAAAAGAGCTTAGAAGAACCTCACAACACCAAAATCGCCCGAAAGTCGTTCACATTGGTGTGGGTGGGGCCCGTGGTGACCAAATCGTTCAATGGCTCGAAGAAGCCGACTGCATCATTGCGATCTAGGTATTGATCGAGCTTCATGCCATGAACAGCGGCGCGAGCGAGTGTATCGGGAGCAACATAAGCCCCCGCGTTGGATTCCACGCCGTCGATGCCGTCAGTGTCCGCAGCCAAACCATGCACATTCGGGATGCCCTGCAAAGCCAAAGCCAAGCCCATACAGAACTCGCCGGCGCGGCCGCCTCTGCCTTTGGGTGAGCCTTCTGGCCGCTTGCGCACTGTGACCGTCGTCTCGCCGCCGGAGAGGATGACGCAGGGCTTTTTGAAGGCGCCCTGCCCTTGCGCCACGGCGCGAGCGAGCGCCGCATGCACCTTGCCCACTTCGCGCGATTCGCCTTCAATCTCGTCGCTCAAAATGTAGGGCTCGATGCCTGCTGCACGAGCCGCTGCGGCAGCGGCTTCGAGCGATTGCTGCGGCGTAGCGATCAAATGCACTTCATGGCCGGCAAATCGTGCATCGCCAGGCTTGGGCGTTTCCAAAGCGCCGCTTTGCAACTGCGCTTCAATTGCAGCGGGCACTGCAATGCCGTAGCGTTTCAAAATCGCAAGAGCCTCCGCGCAAGTGCTCGCGTCGGGCACAGTCGGCCCGCTGGCGATCACGCTCACCTCATCGCCCGGCACATCGCTGATGGTCAGCGTCACCACTTTTGCTGGCGCACAAGCCGCCGCCAGCCAGCCGCCCTTGATTTGCGATAGATGCTTGCGCACGCAGTTCATCTCAATAATGTTCGCACCCGAGTTCAGCAGCTCTTGGTTGATGCGCTGCTTCTCAGAAAACGCCAAGCCATCCACCGGCAAAGTTAGCAAGGCCGAACCTCCGCCTGAGATCAGGCAAAGCACGAGGTCATCTTTGGTCAAACCTTTCGTGAGCGCCAACATGCGCTTGGCAGCGGCCAGCCCCGCCTCATCGGGCACGGGGTGCGAAGCTTCAATCACTTCGATTCGCTCTGCTACACCAAGAGGTCTTGGCGGCGTGTGCCCATAGCGCGTCACCACCAAGCCCGAGAGCGGCGCATCTTGCGGCCACAGTGCCTCCACCGCCTGCGCCATCGCTGCGCCGGCTTTGCCTGCGCCGAGCACCAAGGTGCGGCCATTCAATGGGGGCTTAGGCAAGTAAGCGGCCGTGTTATGCAGCGGCAAAGCGCGGCGCACAGCGGCTTGGTACAGATGCATCAAGAATTGGCGCGGCTGCTCGCTGGGACTGGGGTCATTGGTTGATGGTTCAAACATGCTGTCCATTGTGCCGCGCGATCCTCGCCCGAGCTGACGTAAAAGTCACAAAAATGCGGCCATGGCGATGAAATTTGGGCATAGGCATCATGCCATTTGGAAAAATAAACCCCGTTCAACGCCCCGATTGCACCACACTCTGAGCGCAAGCCACCCAATTGACTTGCCACTGGTTTGGCGGCTGGCCGTATGACGCTGGTTGCTGCAACAACTCTGCGAGCAACAGCCAAGCCTGGCTCAGATCGCATTCGCCCAGCTCCAAATGCGCCAGCCACAGATCTGGTTTGCTCTGCCCCGCGTAAAGCGAAGCGCCAAAGAGCGGCATCGTGCTGCGAGCTTGATGAAGCTGTGCATTGAACCAGCGCAGCGCAGCCAGCGAATCGCCTGAAGACTGCGGAAGATTCAGTTGCAGCAAGAGCCTTTGCTTGGGAGCAGAGGAATCCGCGCCCCAACTGCAACTCAGAAGTCGCACGAATTGCTCGCGCTGCGTGATGTCGATGCTGCTGCGCCCTGCGGCTGCATTCGTCAGCTCAGTAGCCCGCGCTTTCTCTGCACCCTGCTCAAATTGATCAAACGCCATGCTGCTGGCGAACTCGTAAATGCACAAATAATCTGGCGCATCGCCTTGCAGTGCGGTATCGCAGCGCAGCAAATGCGCTGATTCAAGATGTGGACTGGTCAGCAGCAGTTGCAGATGGTCGCTGTACCAATGTTGCAAAGCCTTGTGATTTCCATCACGGCAGCGGGTGGAAACGAGGTTGTAAAAAGCAGCCATCTTTGTCGTTTGCGCTAATTTTGTTAGGATGCAATCATCCCATAACACACAACAAGCCATGGCGCAACTTCCCAGCGGGTTAAAAGCCCAATTCACAGGTCCTCGGCCTTGGGTGATTGTGCTCATGGTGGTTGCCTTGCAGTTGGCGCTCGGGCTCCTATTGGTTCTGATTCATGAACGAAGCGATCAACAGATCACACAACTTGAATGGCTCTTAGTCGTTGGCTATTCCATCGTTGCCATCGGCATAGCGATTGCGGTGGGCTACAGCCGCCATTTTGACCAACAGCGCGAAGACCGTATTCGCCAGCGCTTGCTCGAAGTAATTGAAGCCTTGCCCGACCCCTCGGCGGTGCGTGATGTGCAGGGCAAATATGTGTTGTGGAATCAAGCAGCCGTGGCCTATCACGGTATCAAAACGGAGCATGTGATCGGCAAAACGCCATTTGAACTGTTTCCAAAGGAAGTGGCGCGCGCAATTTTGGAGCTTGATCACGAGGCCATGATGAGCAATCAAACGGTCGTCAAGCGCGTGAGCCTGCCGCCGCTGTATGGCAAGGGCGCAAGAGTCGCGCAAATTCGTGTTGCGCCCATTCATACGATCAACGATCCCAACAAAGTGCGCGGCGCAGTCACAATTTTGCACGACGTGACGCAAAGTGAACGCGAATCAACTGCCTTGCTGCATACCACCCTACAGCTGCGCATGGCCTTAGAGACCTCGGGCTTTGGTAGCTGGATTTGGAATTTAGACACCGATGAAGTCACGTTCTCCGAGCAGTACCAGCAATTGCTACGCTACAACGGCCAGCAGTTCAAGCAAGATTTTCAATTCAAGTCCCGCTTACATCCTGATGATTTAGCCACAGTGCAGCAAGCCATGCGTCGGTCATTCAAAGAGAATGTGGCTTTTGATGAGGTCTATCGCCTGCGCTGCTTTGACGATGAATACCGCGCCTTTCATGCCAGCGGCGAGGTCGCTTCTGACGCGCAAGGCAATCGTTATTTCGCTGGCTTACTTTGCCCGCTTGATCGCAACGAATCTGCCCTATAAACCTCACTGTAGGCGAAGCAAGGTTTATTGTTTTTCAATCTTCGCGCGCTCGATCACACCGCTCCAGCGCCGTGTCTCGCTCGCCAGCAAATTGCCCAAAGCTTCCGGCGTGCTGGCTTGCGCATCCACATTCAGCTCGGCCAGCTTGGCTTTGAGATCGGGGCTAGCCAGTGCGTCTGAAACAGCCTTGTTCAGACGCGCAATCACCTCGCGCGGCGCCTTCGCTGGCGCAGCCAAGGCATTCCAGCTAGAGGCTGTCGCGCCAGATATACCCACCTGAGCCAGCGTTGGCACATCGGGCAACTTCGCTGCCCGCTTGTCGCCCATCACCGCCAGCGCCCGCAGCGCCTTGGCATTGATCTGCCCCATGAGAGGCCCCAGAATTTCTACCGCCACATCCACCGTGCCGCCGCGCAGCGCGGAAATCACATCAGGCGTGCCACGGAAAGGCACCACTTGCCAATCCAAATTACCTGCCGATTCAATCAATCGAGCAGCCAAATTTTGCGTCGATCCGATATTCACCGTGCCCACATTGAGCTTGCCCGGATTGGCGCGCGCAAAGGCAATCAGCTCTTGCATCGTTTTGAATTTGCCGTCTTCGGCGGCAACCACTGCAATGTCAAAGGTCGCCAAGGTAGAGATCGGTGCAAAATCTTTTTGCGCATCAAACGGCAAGCTTTTGAACAAGCCCGTGCTCACCGCCGTGCCATTGCTCATCAGTAGCAGCGTGTGGCCGTCAGCATCAGCCTTCGCCACCAAATCCCCCGCCACAATCCCGCCCGCGCTCGGCTTGTTGTCTACTACCACAGCCTGCCCCAAGCTCTCCGAGAGCTTCTGCGCCACAGCCCGAGCCGTCAAATCTGCCACGCCGCCTGCTCCGAAGGGCACGACGATTTTGATGGGTTTGCTAGGAAAGCTTTGCGCCCACGCGCTGCTGATGCTTAAGGCGGAAAGGGTAAAAAGAAATTGCTTGCGATTCATGTCGGTCTCCTATTTTCGGTCTCTATTTTCTTGCATCAGAGTCAATGCATTGAGACTAGCTGGTATTCATTGAAGCTTTTACGGAGCTACGAATAGAACACGGAAAACACAGAAACTGCACGGAATACACAGAAAACTTCAGTGATTTCCGTGTAACTTCTGTGCCTTCCGTGTTCTCAACTCTCAAACCAGCGATCTATCTGTCAATTCAAACACCGCCATGCTCTCCACATGCGCGGTATGCGGAAACATATTGATCACGCCAGCGGCTGTGCAGCGGTAGCCGGCTTGGTGGACGAGCAGGCCGGCGTCTCTTGCGAGTGTGGAGGGATTACAGCTCACGTAGACGATGCGCTGCGGGGGTTGCCAATCTCCGATGTTGACTGGCTTCGGTGCTTCCTCACCATCAGCCACTTCAGGCAGATTTCCAATGCGTTGTTGATGAATCTGCGCCAAAGCTTTCACCAGTGCAAACGCGCCTTCACGTGGTGGATCGATCAACCAACGGTTGGCATAGCCGTCATTCACCAGCATTTGGCCTGTCATCTCAAACAAATTACGCGCTACAAAAGTAGTAGCACTCAGCGCATATTCTATGCCGGCTAACTGCCGATTTTGCTTTAAATTCTCGGTTGCACGAGCAACCAGTGTATCGCTGCCCTCAACGCCTAGCACCTCGCCTGCTTGCGTGGCCAATGGCAAGGTGAAATTGCCCAAACCGCAGAACCAATCAATCACGCGATCAGTTTTTTGCACATCAAGCAAGCGCAGAGCGCGGGTCACGAGTACGCGGTTAATGTGTGGATTGACTTGCGTGAAATCTGTCGGCTTGAAAGGCATCATGATGCCGAACTCGGGTAGGCCATAAGACAAAAGCTTCCCACCTTCATCGAGCAACTTCACCGTCTCAGGCCCTTTGGCTTGCAGCCACCATTGCACGCCATATTCAGCTGCAAACACGCGCAGCTTGGCCATATCGCCATCACTCAGCGGCTCCAAATGCCGCAGCACCAGCGCCGTCACCTCATCGCCGCAAGCCATCTCAATCTGCGGCAGCGTCTCGCGCGCATCCATGCCCTTGATGAGATCTCGCAGCGGCAGCAGCATGCTGCTGACATGCGGTGGCAAAATCGCGCAGGTTTTCATATCAGCCAAGTAGCGACTTGCCCGCTCATGAAAGCCAATCAGCACCTCATCTTTTTTACGCACATAACGCACCGAAAGCCGCGCCCGATAGCGATAACCCCAGCTCGGTCCATGAATTGGCCGCAGCATCAGCTCGGGCTTGACTTTGCCCAAATGCCACAGTTGATCTTCCAGTGCCCGCTGCTTAATCGCCACCTGCGCACTCGGCTCCAAATGCTGCATCTTGCAGCCGCCACACGCGCCCACATGCAGGCCAAAGTGCGGGCAATCAGGTTTGACGCGCAAGCTGCTCATGCTGTGCTGCGCTACCAAATCCGCAGCCTCCCAATTATTCTTGCTGCGCCGCGTAATCGCGCTCACGCGCTCGCCCGGAAGCGCTCCATCAATGAACACCACCTTGCCCTCGCTACTCCTGGCCACGCCCTGCGCCTCAATGTCCACCGACTCGATTAAATACTCACGTGGCTCAGGCTCCGGGCCTTTGACTTTATTTTTACGCATTTAGCATCCCAACAATTTCTATCATTTCGTCATTCAAGCGCAGCGAAATCATTGCAGTCATTTCTTCCCCGTAGACCCATACCCGCCCTCGCCCCGCTCAGTAGGCGCAAACTCCTGCACCACATTGAACTGCGCCTGCATCACCGGCACGATCACCAGCTGCGCAATGCGCTCCAGCGGCTCGATGGTAAATGCAGTCGGCGAACGATTCCAGCAGCTGACCATGAGCTGGCCTTGGTAATCGCTGTCAATCAACCCAACGAGATTGCCGAGCACAATGCCATGCTTATGCCCCATCCCCGAGCGCGGCAAAATCAGCGCTGCGTAATTCGGATCGCGCAGCCACATGGCAATGCCAACCGGAATAAGCTGCCATGCATTCGGCTCAAGCTTGAGTGGCTCTTGCAAACACGCTCTGAGGTCTAAGCCCGCACTGCCTTCTGTGGCATAGGCAGGGAGATTGTTTTTCAGACGGTCGTCTAGGATTTTGATGTCGATTTTCATGGGTCAATGATTGATATTTATGCTTGAAGGCCAGCGATCAAGTCAGTCAAGCCCTCTTGGTTGAGCTTGGTGTGATAACTCACTGGAATACCTTGCGCTTTAAGTGCTTTGAAGAAATGCCGCGCACTGGAGATTTTTAATTTTTCTTTGCGTCCAATGTCGCTTTCCTCGTCATAGCCCTTGGTTTCCACCACCAAGTAAATCGCCTCTGTACGCCCAGGCTGCGTCACAGCGTAGCCAAAATCAGGGTTGTATTTGCCAAAAGGGGTGGGGATCTGTACTTTGGGGAGTTTGGCGAACACTGCAATCTTTGGCTCAATCGATTCATCCACCGTAGTTTTTTCAATCTTACTGTCTACAGGCATGAAGCTCTGTTCATACAAAGATTTTTCGCGCACCACAGCATTGCCAATCGCGTAATTTTCAACGCCGCAAAGGCTGGCAGGAATGCTGGAAAGCAAAGCGCCTGTGGTGTCGGTGAGCGCCGTCTTCACGCGCACGTCGCGCACGTCGTAGCGAATTTCATTAACGATCAGGTCATACACGCAGGAGAGCATCAAATCACGCAGCTTCGTCAATGCGCGATTTTCATTTGTTGCAAGCAATGCAAATTTCTCAGGCAGCATTTGCGAGAGCACTTTGAGCACTGTTGGCAAGCTCAAGCGTGTTGCATTCGCTAGCGAACGCGCAAACTCCGCCAATCCAAATATTGCATGCGGGCGCAGGCCATAACTCTTACTACTTTCCCTGACTTCAAGAGCATCTTGAACATGCTCAGTGCGTTTAACTTGCAGCGTCAAAGCCGTGAGAGAAAAATCTTTTTCAATCTTTTCGAGAATGTTCGTTATCAAGCGATCACTGCTTAACTCAAATTTCACCACCGCATCGCGATTGAGGTTTTCCCATAGCATTTTGAACTGCGCATATCTCTCTGGAATCGGATGAAGCTGCGACGCATTCCCCGCTTGTTTGCGCTTCACGCGGCTGTATCCGCCAAAAAACGCATCAAAGAATTGCGTCAATTTGTCGATATGCGCTGCGCTCATGCCTTGCAGGGCGGCTAGCTGGGCAAGCAAAGCTTCTCGTACCGAACCAAACTGCTCTCGGCTCGCCAACATGCTGGCTTGGCCAGAAACTTCATCCAAAGCCACCAATCCACTTTGCGTCAAAGCATCCAGCACTTTTTGTGCAACACGGGTGCTAGGCGCAGCGCCAAAGCCAAGCAACGCAACATCATCAAACTGCCGCCCCACTTTGCCCACGCTGTTCGCAGCAATTTCGCTTTGAATCGCCTCCACAAAATCGCCCTCGCTTTGCGGCACCACCACCACCAGCTCGTTGATCGAATCAAACGCCGCATCGTGCATCGGCACGCGCTCCAAATTTTGATTGACTGCCAGCCGCAGCCCGCGGCCAATTTGCTGGAGTTTGCTGATTTTTGAATTGCTAGGCGCGAGCTTGCAAAGCGTAAATACGTTGGGGTTGTCCCAACCCTCTTGCAAAGCCCACATGGAAAAGATAAACCGCAAGTCCGTGTCAAACGACAGCAGCTCCTCTTTGTCTTTCAAAATCAAGCGAATCGCTTCTTCCTCACCTTTTTCGTTGTGAGATTTCGCAAAATAGCCTTTGTGCACACGGCTCACATCGGCTTGGCTGCGCATCAGATAAGCGCGGTAAGCCTCATCCAAATTATCTTTGGCCAAAACCTGCACCAGCTGCGCCGCATATTCCCGCTCAAATAAATCACGCAATACAGCTTGCTTTCCAGCGGCTTTATCAGCCCCATCGAGCATGTATTTGCCCACTGAATCAATAAAAAACAGCGTGAGCGATTTAATGCCCTGCTTGAACAAAGCTTCTTCACGCTCAAAATGGTTCTCAATCGTTCGCGCCACGATCAGCCGCTGCACATCATCGGCCAGCAAGCCATAGCCTGCGCTCTCGCCTTTCACTAAATTGAAATCATTGGTAAACAGCAACTCTTGCGCCGTCACGCGCTCAACCACATGGCCTTCTAAATGCTGCAAGCCAGCTTTTTCGCCCAAATTGTCCTTAGCTTGTAATTGCAGCTTCACGCTTTTGCCGTCCGGCAAGCCCACGCGCACATGCGCGATGCGCTCGCCCGTTCGCCCGGTCACATCCTCAAGCAGCAAAGCGTGCTCGGCTGATAAGCCTGTGCCCACGTTATCCACCGTGATGCCTTTAACCAAGCGTTGGCGAAACGCCTCCAAGCTATCCAGCGTGTAAATCAAATTGGAATAATCATCTTTGAAAGTCGCACCAAAGCGTAGCGTCATCAAAGGATCAAACTTGGGCAAATACTCTTGCACCACTGAGCCCGTGAAGCGATGCGGCTCATCGATAATCAGCACAGGGCGCACGGCTGCAATGCCCTCCATATAGCTCTTGGCCTGTCCAAAAAGATTGGCCTCCACACCGCGCCGATTCATCACCTTCTTCTCGCCCGCGAACGATTGAAAGGTGGCCACCATCACCGAAATGCCCGAATTGGCGGCATTGATAAAGCCCGCCACTGAACGCTCGGAATAGTTGATCACATTGATCTTTTGATTGTTGTATTCCCGCGAGAAAAAAGCCGCTGTGGTTTGCAAACTTTTCAATGTACCTTGGCGAATCGCGTTGCTCGGCACCAAGATGATGAATTTAGAAAGCTTGTATTGCAGATGCAGGCGATGAATCGTCTCTATAAAGGTAAAGGTCTTGCCTGTGCCCGTTTCCATCAACACATCTAGGCTCAGCGCAGGCGTGCGGCTAAATGACACCTCCACTTTGCCTAAAGCGATACCCGACTGAGCGCGAATCGTCTCAATGTTACGTTTGATTTGCCCGATGGCTTCTGGCGGCGGATACGTCGGATTGGCTTGGCTGCCCGATGGCGACACAAAGCGCACATCGGCAAACACATCCGCAATCGCCTGCACCGCGCGGGCTTGGTGCTCCAAACGGGTGTATTGAAATTGAGCGCTCATCGGGTTTGCTCCATCTTGACGCTCAACCACGCAGCCGCAGGCGCTCGGGGCCGTAGCCTTCGGCTTCTAGCAAGGTGCTGATGCCTTGGAGGAAATTGTCGTCAGCGATCCACGGCGCATAAACGCAGATGTGTTGCACCGCTTGGCCTTGGGCTTTTCTGGCTCTGAGCGCATCTACCAAATCTTCTAGCGGCACGGCATGCAACACAAAGGCCACATCGCCTGAAACTTTAATCGCATGCGGCGCAGTGTCGAGCAAAGGCTCAAAGTTGCTCGAAAGGGATAAGCCTTCTGCCAGGAGCAAATTTGCCAAAATCTGCGGCTCTTGGGCAGGCTGCGGCGTGGCAATGGCTTCTTGCAGCGCCAATACATCGGCTTGGCTCGCATCGGCCAAGCTCTTTCGCAAGATCAAGGCATTGGGATCATCGGTTAACTCGTAAACACGGAATCCGGTATCAATTTTTGAATCATTTAGGCCACTGGCCGGCATAAACAATGCGCCAGATGCTTCTTTTTTAATAGCATCTTTGGCTTCTAACTCTGCTTCAATCTTCGCCCCAGCGCGGCGCAAGCGCTCCGCCGTGATCTCAAAAATCGTCGCCTCGCTTTTGCCTAGCGTCTTCGTCACGAATTCATGCGCTTCTTTTTGCTTCTTCGCATCAATTGGCTGTGGGATTTGAACAAGAATGAATTTACGATTGCCGCCATCCTCGGCGTTCAAGCGCATCACAGCTTCGCCAGTGGTGCCGCTGCCTGCGAAGAAGTCCAAACACATTTCATCATCGCTAAGGCAAGCATCCACTAGATGGGCGATTAAATTAACTGGCTTGGGAAAACTGAAGAATTCAGTCTCAAAAAGCGCTGAAAAATCTTTATTTCCATGCTCACTACGCCCAACAACTTTCTCAGGCAGTAGCGTTGACAGCGCTTTTTTAAGATCTTCACTACCTCTTTTTCTGAGTGATTTTTCACGATCCTCACTCTCAAAAACACGAAAAGCTGGACGATCAATATTTAGGAAATCGTAGTCACCAGGAAAAACAATTTTCTGTTTTTCAAGATAAAGAGGGAACGTGTCTTTGGTAATTGACCAGCTTCGTTTTGGATTGAATTTGTATAAAGCACCGTTCTTGGGATTTACCATATCGAAGGCTGAATTTTCGCGGTCAGAAGCTTTTGTCTGCTTAGTTAAATCTGATGTTCGCCAACGATCGTTTGGAAAATCTGGTGTGCTGTAGTAATTTCTTTCATGAGGTTGACCAGCCAAGAAATCTGCTTTGGCATAGCAAATAATCCACTCATAGTCTTGTGACACTCCGTATGGAACATCACTTTTGGCTGTCCGCTTTCTCCACGGAAATTTGCCTGCAAAATTCTCCTGCCCAAACACCTCATCACATAGCAACTTTAACTGCGCCTGCTCGTTGTCGTCAATCGAGATAAAAATCACGCCGTCATCGCGCAGTAAATCTTTGGCCAGCAAGAGGCGCGGATACATGAAGCTGAGCCAGCCGCTGTGGGTGCGTGCGCCGTAGATGTTTTTCACATACTCCAGCGCATCTTCGCTGTAGCCCAATTGCTCTAGCACCTGGCCTTGCTTTTGCGTGAAATCATCTCGGTAGATGAAGGCATCTGATGTGGTGTTGTAGGGCGGATCAATGTAGATGAGCTTGATCTGGCCAAAATAGCTTTGGCGCAGGAGCTTCAAGGCATCCAGGTTGTCGCCTTTGATGAGCAGATTGCCCGTAGAGTCCCAAGCCTTGCTCTCTGAGGGCAAAGGATTCAGGATTTTTTGATGCGATTCGGAGCTTTTGTGATACGCCTCGCGCTTGCCCACCCAGCGCAGCTCGTAGCCATCTTCTTCTTTGCCCAAGGCTGCCGAGTTTGTGGGGTCAACCGCCAACTGAATCTGCGCAGCATTGATGCGAACGCGCCCTTGCTCATCCGTTTCCACCGCTTGCGGAAACAATAGGCGCAAGGCTTCTAGTTTTTGTGCGCCGGGGCTGCTCGTCTCGAAAATAGGTTTCTTGGTCATGGCGCTATTGTGAGGGATGCCGCTGGGGATTTAGCCAGCCTATTGGGCTTTGCAGAAAAAATCTGTTCCTTATTAGCCTGAGGCCGAGGCTACGCAGCTCTCAGCTCATTCTTTGCGCAATCTCAGCCATCAGCATTCGTGCCAGCTCAAGCTTAGGCGCTCGCTCAATCTGCTTCACGCCTTGGGCATCCACCAGCAGCAGCGCATTGTCATCCTGCCCAAAAGTGCTCGGCCCAATATTGCCGACGAGCAGCGGCACGCCCTTGCGGATGCGTTTGGCTTTTGCATTCGATTCCAGATCTTCGCTCTCCGCCGCGAAACCCACGCAATACAAATCGCCCTGCTTCGCGCGCTCACTCTTGGCGATGGTGGCCAAGATGTCTGGGTTCTCGACGAACTGGAGTTCAGGCGTTTTACCCGAGCCGTCTTTCTTGATTTTCTGATCCGCCGCATTCGCAGGCCGCCAGTCAGCCACTGCGGCACACGCTATAAAATATGAGCACTCTGCGCAGCATTTACGCCGGATACCAGCATATTCTGTGCTGATTTCACGTCAATTCGCGCTACTCCACGTGGCGTAGGCACATGCACGGGGCCTGCAATCAGCGTGACTTCTGCACCTGCCTCACGCGCCGCCCGCGCAATCGCAAAACCCATCTTCCCGCTCGATAAATTTGTGATGCCGCGCACGGGGTCAATCGCTTCATACGTGGGCCCTGCTGTGACGACGACGTGTTTGCCAGCCAGCGTTTTCGGTTGAAAAAACGCGATGACTTCTTCCAGCAATTCCGCTGCTTCCAGCATGCGCCCATCACCCGTTTCACCGCAAGCTTGAAAGCCTGAGCCTACGCCGAGCAGATGAGCCCCATCCGAGGCGAGCTGCTGCAAATTGCGCTGCGTGGCCGGATGGCTCCACATCTCGCGGTTCATTGCAGGAGCGATCAAGAGTGGCACAGGCTTTGCACCACCTTGCACACTGTCTTCCCTCGGACGAGCAAGACACATCAAAGATAGCAAGTCATCCGCGCGCCCATGCAAAAGCTTGGCCATAAAATCCGCGCTCGCTGGCGCGATCAAAATGCAATCAGCCTCACGCGAGAGATTAATATGCGGCATATTGTTCTCTTGCCGCGCATCCCACTGACTGGTGTAAACCGTGCGCCCCGAGAGCGCCTGCATTGTCACTGGCGTCATGAACTGCTCCGCCCCTTCAGTCATCACCACCTGCACCGTCGCTCCCTCTTTAATCAGCGCCCGGCACAGCTCCGCCGCCTTGTAGCAAGCAATGCCGCCCGAGAGGCCGAGGACGATGTGTTTACCTGTGAGAGATTGCATATTTCGAACTATCAACTTCAATACGATTGACTTTTTAGAGCTACAGCCTTCACGCTTGAGGACTTTGATCGAACTTTTTTCACATGAAAACATCCAGGTGCTGTTTCAATAAACTCAATTCGGTCACTTGGTGCAGCTTTCATGACTTGACGAATTTCAGCCGGAATGGTGACTCTGCCACGGGTTGTCAGTCTGGCGCTGTTCATAGGTTACGACCTTCAAAGATTCGTTGAATCTCAAGCTGCTACCGGCGCGCGCCAAACTGTCTTTCCACCACTGCTCTTATCAATCTGCTGGAGCACATCTTCATGCGCGGCAAGCTCGGCTTCGCTGGGTTGGAGGACGATGAGGTCTAGCTTGGAGAAATCGGCTTGGATGGCGTTTGAGCCTTGCGTGCTAGTTGCCGCGTGGCTGTCAATCAGCAGCGCATCTTGGCCGCGGGTGAGGTTGATGTACACCTCGGCGAGGAGCTGCGCATCGAGCAAAGCACCATGCAAGGTACGGTCTGAGTTGTCAACGCCCATGCGTTCACACAGGGCATCCAGCCCGTTGCGTTTACCGGGATAAAGCTCTTTGGCCATGGCCAGAGAATCGGTGATTTTGCTCACATGGTTGCTGAATTTGGGATGGCCTGCGCGTTGCAGCTCGGCATCTAAAAAGCCCACATCAAACGGTGCGTTGTGAATGATGATTTCTGCATCTTTGACGAAATCCAAAAACTCTTGCGCGATGTCTGCAAACTTGGGCTTATCGGCAAGGAACTCCGTCGTCAACCCGTGTACGCGCAACGCATCTTCATGACTCTCGCGCTCGGGGTTGATATAGCAATGAAAATCCTTGCTCGTGAGCTTGCGGCTGATCATCTCCACGCAAGCCAAATTAAGCACCCGATCTCCGTTGGCAGGCGATAGACCGGTGGTTTCAGTGTCGAGAAATATTTGACGCATGAAAAGAAGGTAACGCAAAAAACGCGAAAAACGCGAAAAAAATCAAAGAAATTTTTGCGTTTTTAGCGTACTTTTTGCGCTTTTCGCGTTACCTGGTCTTGGACACTGGATCAATGATTCTCTTTCGCATGATTGATCGTGTAGCGCGGAATTTCTACGACCAAATCTTTTTGCGCGACGAAAGCTTGGCAACTCAAACGCGAGTTCGGCTCTAGCCCCCAAGCGCGATCGAGCAAGTCTTCTTCGTTCTCATCGAGCTCATTGAGCGACGCAAAGCCTTCGCGCACGATAATGTGGCAGGTGGTGCAGGCGCAGCTCATGTCGCAGGCGTGTTCGATGTTGATGCCGTTATCGAGCAAGGCTTCGCAGATGCTGTCGCCTACGTTGGCTTTAATTTCGCGGCCTTGGGGGCAGATTTCGACGTGGGGGAGGATTTTGATGATGGGCATAGTGGCTGGTCTGCTAGGGACTAGGTAACGCGAAAAACGCGAAAAGAATCCATGAATTGATAAAACCGATTTTCTCTTTTTAGCGTTTTTCGCGTGGTTTTCGCGCTTTTCGCGTTACCTAGACATCTCATGATGAGAAGGCATCTATCGTTTTGCCAGAGAGCGCTCGAGCGATGCCTGCATTCATTCGCTCAGCAGCGAAGGCTTCTGTGCCGTCGGCTAAGGCTTTGGTGGCGGCTTCTACTTGTGCGGCCACTTCAAGGGATTTTGCTTCGGAAGCGGCCGTCATAAGAGCTTCAATCTTCGTGCGGTCTTGATCCCTGAGCAAATCGCCATCGGCGTTGAGCGCCGAGCGCGTGGCCAGCACCATGCGGTCAGCCTCTAGCCGCGCTTCGGCCAAGGCTCGTGCGGCCATGTCTTCTTGCGCGGTGCCGAAACTGTCTTGCAGCATGCGGGCGATTTCTTCGTCGGCGAGGCCGTAGCTGGGTTTGACATCGATGCTGGTTTCCACGCCGCTGATTTGCTCATGCGCGGAGACTTTCAGCAGGCCGTCGGCATCCACTGTAAACGTCACGCGGATACGTGCTGCGCCTGCCACCATCGGCGGGATGCCGCGCAAGGTGAAGCGCGCCAAGCTGCGGCAATCTTTCACCAAATCGCGCTCGCCTTGGATCACATGCAGGCTCAACGCCGTTTGACCGTCTTGGTAGGTCGTGAAATCCTGCGCCATGGCGGTCGGGATGGTCGTATTGCGCGGGATGATGCGTTCACTCAGGCCGCCCATCGTCTCGATGCCAAGCGAGAGCGGGATCACATCGAGCAGCAGCAAATCGCCTTGGGCGTTGTTGCCAACGAGTTGGTTGGCCGAAATCGCAGCGCCGAGTGCAACAACTTCATCGGGATTCAAATTGTTCAGCGGCGGTTTGCCAAAGAATTCTTCGACTGCGCGTTGCACCTGCGGCATGCGCGTGGAGCCGCCAACCATGACAACGCCTTGAATGTCTTCTTTACCGAGCTTGGCATCGCGCAACGCTTTGCGCACGGCTTGCATCGTCCGGGCGGTGAGGTGAGCGGTGACCTGCTCAAAATCGGCTTTTTTAATGCTAAATTGGCCACTAGCCGGCATAAAATCTGCGCCGAATGCTATCGAATCGGTAGTGGACAGTTGTTCTTTGATCTGCCTCGCTTGGCGCTTGATTTGCGCTTTCTCAATAGGCGTTGTGGCCGTTTTGCCCATTTGCGCGAGCACGAATTCCGCTAAAGCAGCATCGTAATCATCGCCACCCAGCGCAGAGTCACCGCCTGTGGCGAGCACTTCAAATACACCTTTGGAGAGCCGCAAAATCGAAATATCAAAGGTGCCGCCGCCCAGGTCATACACGGCATACACGCCCTCTGCCGCATGCTCCAGCCCATAAGCCACAGCAGCCGCAGTCGGCTCGTTAATCAAGCGCAGCACTTTAAGGCCAGCTAACTCCGCCGCATCTTTGGTCGCTTGGCGCTGCGCATCATCAAAGTAGGCCGGCACGGTGATCACCGCGCCATCAATGTCGGCATCAAAGGTATCTTCGGCGCGGAAACGCAGTGTGGCGAGAATTTCCGCGCTCACTTCCACTGGCGATTTTGCGCCGTGCAGCGTGTCAATCTTCACCATGCCGGGCTCGGCAATCAATTTGTAGGGCAGCTTGTCGGCATCATGAATATCGTTCAAGCCGCGCCCCATCAGGCGTTTGACGGATGCTATGGTATTCGTAGCATCCTGCGCAGATTCTGCGCCGGCTACATAGCCGATTTGCCGTTTATTTTCAGATAAATAGCGCACTACGGAAGGCAGAATCACCCTGCCCTCATCATCTGGCAAACACTCCGCCACGCCATTGCGCACAGAAGCCACCAGCGAATGCGTGGTGCCTAAATCAATGCCAATGCCAATACGCCGCGTGTGCGGATCAGGGCTTGCGCCGGGTTCGGAGATTTGCAGGAGAGCCATGGAGGAATGATTTTTTGAATGTGCAGCTTTCTTAGCAGGAGAAAGCGAAGTGCTCTATTGTCCCAAAAGCTCGAATCGCCGATCCACATCGGCTTGGAATTTCTGGACAAATAAAAGGGCTCTCACAGTTTGGGCGGCGCCTGGGAAATCATTATCTTGATCAATCAAACGCTCTACTTTTGATAGCTGCTCGCGCAGTATATCCGCCGCCTGTTGACTGATTTGGTCTAAATCCTCTTCGCTTGTAGCCTCTTCCAACGCTTCGCGCAGCTCCATTTGCTGCATCAAGAAGGCAGCGGGCATCGCGGTGTTGTTTTCGGCATTGATCGGCGCGCCACGCAGCTCGCACAGATAGGCTGCGCGTTGCACGGGATCTTTGAGGCGTTGATAAGCCTCGTTGATGCGAACGCTCCACTGCATGGCGATGCGCTGTGCCGCTGCGCCTTGGGCAGCGAATTGATCGGGGTGCGCTTCG
>JAAUOI010000276.1 GCA_012036375.1 Allobrachymonas sp.
TGAAGTTACGATACGCCAAAGCTGCGTACTTTCCCGCAGAGCGCAAGGTCTCAAAAGCTTGCGCGATCTCATCCCAATCTGACAAAGGGTCTGGGCGATGAATCAGGAGCACATCCAAATAATCTGTGCCCAACTCGCGCAAACTTTGTTCGGCGCTGGCGATTAAAAGTTGGGCGCTGCTGTCGTAATGTTTGATGTAGCGCTGGGGGAATTTGGATGAAAGCAGGCAGATGCCTGCTTTGCTGATGAGCTGCATCTTCTGGCGCAAACTCGGTTGCAGTGCCAGTGATTGGCCAAACATCGCTTGCACGGTGTAGCCGCCATAAATATCCGCATGATCAAAGCTGGTGATGCCCATGTCTAGGCACTGCTCGATCCAAGACAGGCGTTGCTCGGTGGTCTGTTGCCAAGAATCCATGCGCCAGCAACCGGCGATGATCGGGGAGAGGGTGGGAAATGTCGTCATGCCAGTATCCTATCGCTTGCACTGCGCTTGAGTTACATCGTAATAACGAAAAGACTTGCTACAGTGCTGAGGTTTGATTCATCAAATGCTATTAAAGTAATAGCAATCAGCGCATATTTTATGCCGGCTATCAGTCAATTTCTCTATAAAATAGGGCAATTCCGAAACATGAAAACACCGCATCGTGAGTGATCAACACGCTTGGATCTATGTCGAGTCCACCAAGTACCACTGAATCCAAGCCCAGCCCTGCGGCCAGCTCTGCGGGCATCACTGCCGGCTTTATTGTTCTGATTTACCTGAGCTACATCAGCCTCGGCTTGCCTGATGCCGTCTTCAGTGTGGGGTGGCCTGCCATGCGTGCGCATTGGGCGCAGCCGCTGGCTGCGATTGGTTTGATCACGGTGGTGGGCACGGTCAGCGCGATAGTTTCAGCGCACATCAGCCCGCATTGGGTCAAGCGGTGGGGCATCGGGCGCGTGGTGGCATTCAGTGCAACGGGCATGATGGTCTCGCTCCTTGGTGTGGTGTGGGCATCGCATTTTGCATGGGCTGTATTGATGTCTGTACCCGGTGGCTTTTGTGGTGGCGCAGTCGATGTGGCGCTCAATCGCTTGATTGCTGAACGCTTGAGCGCCAAGCATATGAATTGGCTGCATGGCTGCTGGGGCATTGGCGCGAGTACCGGCCCTCTGGTGATGGCTGCTGCTTTGAGGGGCTCTCTGGGCTGGCAATGGGGTGTTGTGATCATTGCAGCTTGCTTGGGCTTATTGGCTGTGTTGCTGTGGTGTACTCTGAGCTGGTGGCCTCAATCGGCGAGTCAAAGTGCAGAGGCCGCTGTAGCGGATGTTAGCTCACATGCTCATGCAGCTATTGAGCAACGCCTTGATCGCGCGGCATGGTTAGCTCCGCTGTTGTTCTTTTTGTATGTTTCTGCCGAGTTGGGCACGGGAATTTGGGCCGCCAGTATCTTGTCTGAGCAACGCGGATTGCCTTTGAGTCAAGCGGGTTTGTGGGTGTCTATCTACTTTGGCTCACTCACCGTGGGGCGTTTTGCGATTGGCATGATGGCTCAGCGCATTGGCAATCGGCGTTTGGTGCGCTTGGGCTGCGTATTGGCTTTTTGCGGAGCATGCTTTGTTTGCTAATTCCTCATCTGCCGCCTTGGCTGTGGCTCGCTGGGCTGATGCTGATGGGCGCTGGCTGTGCGCCGATTTTCCCCTCGATGATGCACGAGACGGCAAGGCGCTTCTCGCCGCAGCGTATGGGCACGGTGATGGCGCGGCAAACCAGCATGTCCTACATCGGCGCATCTTGCACACCCGCTGCCTTTGGTCTGCTGGCCAATGCCACGAATCTCAATGCCATCATGCCAGTCGTGATGGGTCTCCTCGTATTGCTGATGATCGGTGCAGTTTGGCTGGATCGGCTCACGCCTGTACGCCCAACTTATCCTGATGGATCGAATTGATGACCTACAAAAGAGAAAACCTCTATTGCTAGAGGTTTTCGTGTAATCAAACGCTCACCGATCAAGGCAAGCGAGCAGGGGGGCAAATTTAGAACTTCTTAATGCGTCCGCTCAAAATGCCACAAGCGATAGTGCATAACAAGCCGTCATAGTAACCCGTGGCAAGAGGATTATTCAGCAAGCGATAGGTATAGGGTGTGACCTTTGAGTCGCATCCGCCTATGCCAGTGAGCGCATAAGTGGCATACATGGCCGAAGCAAATTCAGCAACATCTTGTTTACCATTGAGCTTATCTACCGCTTTGCGCGAGGGAGCTTTGTGATTGGTGGTACCCGTCCACACCGTATCCAGCGCTGCATTCATCGCAACGCGGACTGCATCTGCGCCGTGACCTGTTGGCAGGCTAAAACCATAATATTGCGTGCCGTCGAAGTTAGTCCAGTCAAAGGCTAAACCACCGCCCGCATTGGCAGCGTCAACCAACAATTTGCGGTTGGCAGTGATGATTTTGTCCCAACCATTATTGGGTCGTACCGCATTCCAATAGGAGAAAAATGCTGGATTGACGTAACTCGGGTTGGTCAGAGGTGAGTCATACCAAGAGCGGGGCACATTGCCGCTGAACAGGTTGTTATATTGACGTTTGAGTGCGTCTAAGATGGAGTAGGCATCATTGCGATATCTGGTGTCATTCCACCGCTTCCAAGCCATGATAAGTCCGGTGGCAATCCAGATTTCACCATCTGGCGCAATCCCTGTGCCTACACGCTTGGCATTGCCTTTAGCGTCTTTACTGTAGGGCGTAACGAGGTAGTCAAAGAAACCTCTTTGCGCATCATTCGTGTCGGTTCGGCGCATTTGGTAATAAGTGAAGTTCCACAAGCGGTCGAATTTGTATCTGTCATTTGCCGCGACGGCCAGCACCATACCATAGCCTTGGCCTTCTGATTTTGCAGTGTTGGTATAGGTTTTTCCAGATCCATCGTTGCCGCCATATGCTGCTGGATCAATGCAAGCTGAAAAGTATTGGCCTGGATAATAGCTGTCCAATTCTTTGTACACTGTGCCGTTTTTGTTTGCCGCACCCATCACTGATTTGAAGTAATCATTAAATTTCGTGTCGAACCCACTGGTATTGACACCGCCTGTAGCGTTGCATGCAGGGGTATTGGTGGTGGCCAATTGGCGCTCCAAGCCTTCGTTTGCGTCAGCACTCGCAGTCTCCAAGACATTCGATACTTCCTCCGGATCTCCGCCGCCGCAGCCCGCCAGCCCTAAACCTGCTGCTCCCACAAGGCTTGCTAGCAAGCTGCGCCGAAGATTGCGTTCTGAATTGATGTCGTTTTGCATCGCAGTTGTCTCTTTTCAAAAAGTTAGTTGATCAATACCAGGACGGCAAACATTTTTTTGATCTTGCATCACAGAGGCTCGATAAAATGGTAACGTTTGCACGACGCGTATCTTCATTTAGGTGAATTTGCGAACTAATCAGGATTTCCCTAGGCGGGATTTCCCTTGGTTGGGGCATCGATGCTTAATGAGTCAGCTATTTTTCACGGCCTTGTTCACAGGCTGCGCTTTTACTTGATTTGTCGGCACAATCCGAATTTATTCACAGCTAATCTAACAATATTCCATGAGTACTTTGCATGATGTGGCAAAAATGGCTGGCGTATCGATCAGCACAGTGTCCAGAATTTTGAATGGCACAGCTAAAGTTTCAGACGACAAACGAGATTCGGTCCTAGAGGCCGTACAAAGGCTTGATTTCAGGCTCAATCTTGCCGCCAAAGGTCTGAAGACGGGCAGCACGATGACGGTCGGCATTCAGATTCAAGATGTGGAGAGTGTCTATTTCACCTTGCTGATGAAAGGCATCGAGATCGGACTGGACAAGAGTGGCTATATGCCGCTCATTGTGAGTGGACACTGGAACTTGGCCGATGAGTTGCAAAGTGCTTCCTTGCTGGTGTCGAGGAAGGTTGATGGGCTGATTGTCGTCTTGGGGCATTTGACCGATGAGCAACTCAAGCAGTTTGCGCGAAGCCAGCCCGTGGTCGTTGTCGGTCGTGAACATTGACCGCACGAACGAAATGTCGTCGGCACATTCTCCCAGGTGCGGCCACCAATCGGTCATTTCAACGCCGCCACTCTGATCGATGCGGCGGAGAGCTATAAGCGTCATCTCGACCAGGGCGGAAAATGCTGCTCTCAATGGCAGGCGCAATGAGCACTGCAGAAATTGGACTGTCGTTAGCCGAAATGATCCGCCAAGTGTAGAGCGGTAGCGACTTTGAATCCCCCTAATCTTGACCTGCCGTTGCGTCGTGAGCGGCAGTCGGCATAAGCTGCGCACGCAAAACCAAAGGCTGCAGGGATGAGCGGCGGGTCGTCCGGCTTGCGCTACAAGCGATTGCTCCTGAAGCTCTCCGGCGAGGCGCTGGTGGGCAAGGCTGGCTACGGCATCGACGTCGATGTCGTCATGCGCCTCTGCCGCGAGATGAAAGAAGCCGTCGATGCCGGGGCGAGCGTCGGGGTTGTCGGTGGGGTGGCGGCA
>JAAUOI010000277.1 GCA_012036375.1 Allobrachymonas sp.
TGTCGGCATTAGCCGCTGTCGGTTTTAGTTGGAAGTCTCGCATGATGCAACTTGGTTGGCGCTATGGGGCTGGGGCTACTGCGCAGCCTTTTTGTCAGCCAACGCAGGTTGCGAGCCTATCAGCGCGATAAGACGCAGCTTGATCCACAAGAACTCCTCCCCCGGTGGCACAACAAACTCAGCCGCGTGGCTGGTTTGCATGGACTGGCCTTGTGCTTACCGCTTGTGCTCACGCTGCATGACCCTTCGTTTGAATTTTCAACCTTTTGGTATTTGAATTTAGCAGCTATTGTGGCGGTCAATGCCACACATCAAACCCCCGTTCTATCCATTTTCACGCGATTTTTTAATTGCTCTTGGAATGTAGCGACTTTGCTCGTGCCGCTTGTGTATCCAGATCGCTGGTATTTCGTTGGCTTGGCGATTTTGATGTACACCTTTGGTATGTATCGCCATGCTTTGAGTGCGCATCAATTTTTCTTGCAACAAGTACGCCTCGAAGAAACCAGTACGCGATTGGCCGAACAGTTCAAGCAGGCTAAGGAGCAAGCAGAGGATGCTTTGCAAGAAAAGAGTCGATTCTTGGCAACGGCCAGCCACGATCTGCGCCAGCCTGTGCATGCGATGGGCATGCTAGTGCATGCACTTCTACAGAGGAATCAAGACGCCTCACTTACGCCCGCCTTGCGCGATTTGAGCAGCAGCGTGCGCACCATGAGCACGCTGTTCAATTCGCTGCTGGATTTGAGCAAACTCGAAAGTGGAGCGCAGAGGATTGACTTGCAAGAAATGGATTTGCGCAAAAGCGTGCGCGAGGTCATGGCGCTGTTTGAAGGACAAGCCCAGCAGCAGGGCTTGACGCTGCATTTGCACCTGCCCAAACGCGCCGCTCGCGTGATGGCAGATGCGAATTTGCTGCGCCAAATCTTCATCAATTTGCTGCAAAACGCCTTGCGCTATACACCGCGAGGCGGTATTTTGGTGGGCATTCGGCGGCGCGAAGGTACGTGGCGAATTGAGGTCTGGGACACCGGTATGGGCGTGGCAGAAGACAGTCAAGAGGCGATTTATCTGCCCTACTTTCGGCATGAGCATGCGTGGGCCGCTGATTCTGCTGGACATGGGTTGGGTTTGGCGGTGGTGGCACGCTGCGCGAATTTGATGAATGCCCGCTACGGCATGAATTCACGACTGGGCAAAGGTTCTCGCTTTGGTGGAATTAGCCGGCTTGCCCACCCAAACAGATGCTCTGCCTATGGCGTCGGGTGCTTTTGATCTGTCGATGATGAGCGGCGCTTGGCCGGCTGCTGCTCGCGTTTTACTGCCCATCCAACGCGGACAGATACTCATCGTGGAAGATGATCCACAAGTCTGCGCCGCTTGGGAGCTTCTCCTACAAGGCTGGGGCGTGCATGCGATGCTGGCCGAACATTCTGCGCAAGCCATCGCATATTTGGATGCGGGCTTTGCGCCGCAGGTGATTTTGTGTGATGAGCGCTTGCGCTCAGGTGAAAGCGGCTTTGAATTACTCAAAGCGCTGCTAGCGCGTTTACCCCAGGCACATGGAGCCATGGTCAGCGGTGAATTTTCTTCGCCCGCGTTGAAGCAGGCTGAAGAAGAAGGCTATTTGGTGTTACGTAAGCCAGTGGATACCGAACTGATTCATGGGCTGCTTCAGCGTTGGTTGACTTGATCTGAAATGTTCATGGCATGATGAAGTCTATGCACATTCAATCCTCATCTTTTCTAAACATCCACCTCGAAGTCACACAAGCCTTGGCTCAGGGTCAACCTGTGGTCGCGCTCGAATCGACCATCATTGCGCATGGCATGCCATATCCACAGAATGTGGCCACCGCTGTGGAGGTAGAGGCAGTCATTCGAGCGCATGGCGCAGTGCCGGCGACGATTGCAGTGCTCGAAGGAAAAATTTGTGTGGGTCTCTCGCGTGAGCAGATTGAAGTGCTCGGTTCTACGCCCGATGTTATGAAACTCAGCCGGCGCGATTTGCCATATGCAGTGTCCACAGGCAAGCCGGGTGCAACGACTGTGGCTGCCACGATGATTGCAGCCAAGCTGGCTGGCATTGCAGTGTTCGTCACGGGCGGCATTGGCGGCGTGCATCGCGGGGCTTCGACGAGTTTTGATATATCGGCTGATTTGCAAGAGCTGGCGCAGACGAGCGTGGCCGTGGTCTGCGCAGGGGCGAAATCGATTTTGGATTTGCCACTCACGCTGGAATATTTAGAGACGCTGGGCGTGCCTGTGGTGAGCGTTGGGCAAGAAGAATTTCCAGCTTTTTTTACGCGGTCCAGTGGTTTGAAAGCGGATTTTCAGCTCGACACTGCGCAAGAACAGGCCAAGTTCATTCACACGAAATGGGCGCTGGGCTTGAAGGGTGGCGTGGTGGTGAGCAATCCTGTGCCCGAAGAGATGGAAATCCCCGCAACGCAGATCGACCATATCGTGGCTCAAGCTTTGGCCGAGGCCGCGCAACAAGGCATCACAGGCAAAGCCACTACGCCCTATTTGCTCAAGCGCATTAACGAATTGACCGGCGGCGCAAGCCTCAAAACCAACATCGCTTTGGTGAAAAACAATGCGCGTGTGGGAGCGCAGTTGGCCGTAGCGCTGGCGGCATTGAAATAGAGCCTTGCATCCAACGTGTCGTCAAACCCTGCCCGGTAAAATCTCGGGCATGACAATTGAAATCCAAAAGCCCGCCCAGCCCAGCTTAGACGCATTGGCCAAATCCTTTGAACCTCACGCCATCGAAGCGCAATGGGGACCAGAATGGGAAAAGCGCGGCTACGGCACAGCCGGCTCACGCGGCACGGGCGCTGCCAGCACAGAAGCTGCTGCAAAAAGCGAGAATTTCTCCATCCAACTGCCGCCACCCAACGTGACGGGCACGTTGCACATGGGCCATGCGTTCAACCAAACGATCATGGATTCACTCACGCGCTATCACCGCATGAAGGGCTACAACACCGCTTGGATTCCCGGCACGGATCATGCCGGCATCGCCACGCAAATCGTGGTGGAGCGTCAGTTGCAGGACAAGGGCCAGACTCGATACGATCTTGGCCGTAAAAACTTTGTGGCAAGAGTTTGGGATTGGAAAGAGCAATCTGGCAACACCATCACCACGCAAATGCGCCGCATGGGTGCAAGCGTGGATTGGAGCCGCGAATATTTCACGATGGATGAGAAGCTCTCCAAAGTCGTTACAGAAACTTTCGTTCGCCTCTATGACGAAGGCTTGATCTATCGTGGCAAACGCCTCGTGAATTGGGATCCAGTTTTGAAATCCGCCGTGAGCGATTTGGAGGTAGAGAGCACGGAGTCTGACGGCAAGATGCACTACATCTTGTACCCGTTCTCCGAGGGTGAGCAGATGATTGGTAGCACCGAGGCGGAGCCAGCTCACATGGCTCGCGGCCTGCAAATCGCCACCACCCGCCCGGAGACGATGCTGGCCGATGGTGCACTCTGCGTGCATCCTGAAGACGAGCGCTACAAACACTTGGTTGGCAAGATGGTCGATCTGCCTTTATGTGACCGCCGCATTCCTATCATTGCCGATGATTTCGTTGATCGCGCTTTCGGCTCTGGCTGCGTAAAGATCACCGGCGCGCATGACTTTAATGATTACGCCTGCTCACAGCGCCACAATTTGCCGCTGATCACGATCTTCACGCTTGATGCAAAGATTAACGAGAACGGCCCGGCGGCTTACCAAGGCATGGATCGCTTTGTGGCACGTAAAGCCGTGATCAAAGATTTAGAAGCGCAGAATTTCTTGATCGAGATCAAGCCACACAAACTCATGCTGCCGATTTGTGCAAGAACTGGTCAGGTCGTCGAACCCATGCTCACCGATCAGTGGTTCGTTGCAATGACTAAGAAGCCAGCAGCCGGCGTATCCATTGCGCAAGGTGCTATCAATGCAGTAGCGTCTGGCGATGTGAAGTTCGTGCCCGAGCAGTGGGTGAACACCTACAACCAGTGGATGAATAACATCCAAGACTGGTGCATCTCGCGCCAGCTCTGGTGGGGGCATCAAATCCCCGCTTGGTACGACGAAGATGGAAAAGTCTATGTTGCTCGCACGAAGAAGAAGCCCAAAAGCAAGCCCCCGGCAAAACTTTGAAGCGCGATGAGGACGTGCTCGATACGTGGTATTCCTCTGCACTCGTGCCGTTTTCTACGATGGGCTGGCCTGAGCAAACGGATGGTCAGACAAACGACTACAACCTGTATCTGCCAAGCTCCACGCTCGTCACCGGCTACGACATCATCTTCTTCTGGGTCGCCCGGATGATCATGATGACGCAGCATTTCACCGGCCGCGTGCCTTTCAAGCATGTGTACATCCACGGCCTCGTGCGCGATTCGCAGGGCAAGAAGATGAGTAAGTCGGAAGGCAATGTGCTCGATCCCGTGGATTTGATCGACGGCATTGAACTCGCACCTTTGCTTGAGAAACGCACC
>JAAUOI010000021.1 GCA_012036375.1 Allobrachymonas sp.
GCCCACCTGGCGCAGCAACCCCAGGCCGAGGGTGACCACCAGGGTGGTGAGTAGGGCGGGTTTGGCGGCTTGCCAGCGGGTTGTTGACCAGGGGGAGTTTGGCCAGAGATTTGACCAGAGATTTGGCCAGAGATTTGGCCAGAGGGCTGGCCACTGGAAACGCCGCCGCTGGGCCAAGGGCAGGGCAGGACTGGTGGGGATGAGGGAGAGGCGATCGCCGTCCCCCAGGGGCATCAACCGAGTCTGTTCCAGCCAATCCGTCTGGCCCCAAGAATTCTGGCCAGCCTTCGTCTCCCAGGCTTCATCCGGTGCTTCATCCGGTAGATTCACCTGGATTGGATTCGCCTCTAAGGCTTCCCCTGGGCGGGCGATCGGCGCGGGGGACTCAGGGGAATCAGGAGCGTTCGGTGGCGTGGAAGGAGACATGGAACAAACCGAAGACGAGGCGAGGCGCGCACAGAGTTGGACAGAGACCTAGCATTCCCCAGTTCAGGTCGCGGCTTGAGTTCGGGTTGGGGTCGCGCTTGGGGCCACAGTGTATTCTGGAAATTGTCCTCTCAGCCCCAGTGCTCAAAATTTCGATGACCACTGCTTCAATCACCACTGCACCGATCCCTGTGATTGTAAACGGAGCCACCGGCAAGATGGGGCGCGAAGCCATCAAAGCCATTGCTGCGGCGGAGGACATGGTGCTGATTGGTGCCCTGGCTCGCAACCCGGCGCTGCTGGGCCAGGATATTGGCGAGGTGCTGGGGTACGGGGCGTTGGAAGTGCCGATCACCAACGATAAAGAAGCCCTATTTGCCATGGGCTCCCAACAGCCCGAGGTGCCAGTGGTGTTGGATTTGACCCATCCAGCGGTGATCTATGAAAACGTGCGGGCGGCGATCGCTACGGCATTTTCCCCGTCATCGGCACGACGGGCCTGAGCCCAGACCAGCTCGCGGAGCTAGATGCCTTCGCCCAGAAATCCAGCCTGGGTGGCCTGGTGATCCCGAATTTTGCGATCGGCATGGTGCTGCTGCAGGCGACGGTCGTCGGCATCATTGGCTACTGCCTCGGCATCGGGATGACGGCGGCGTTTTTTGAGTTCACGGCCGATTTGAATCCGAATCTGCGCGGCCTTTACTTGCTGCCGGAAATCGCGGCGGGAACGGCCGCCGTGGTGGTGCTGATCGTGTTGTTGGCGAGCGTGATGAGCCTGCGGAAGGTGTTGATTCTGGAACCGGCGGTCGTGTTCCGCGGCTAGGCGCCGCGAGTCTCCGTCGCACTGATGACGTTCAAGCTGGATGCGAGCGATCGATTAATGAACAGCATGCTGCTGCAACCGCCGAAAACCGCCGACGCTCGCGAAGTAGGCGTGCGCTGCCGCGGCGTGGCGAAGGAGTTTGGCGACGGCGAGACTCGTATTCGCGTGCTTCATGAAATCGACGTCGACGTGCTAACCAGCGAACTGACGCTGCTTGTTGGCCCGAGCGGTTGCGGCAAAACGACGCTGCTTCGCGCTGTAGCTGGTTTAGAGCCCTTGAGCGGCGGCAGTGTGCAGCTCGGTGGCCAAAGCATCAGCAGCGTCGGCCACACGCTCGAGCCCGAAGAGCGGCGCATGGGCATGGTGTTTCAAGATTACGCGCTGTTTCCACACTTAGATGTTGGCCGCAATGTGGCCTTTGGCATCATGCATCTGCCCACGCCTGAACGGCGGGAGCGCGTGCGCGAAGTGCTCGCCTTGGTCGGCCTCGAAGATGCGCGGCGGCGCATGCCGCATGAGCTTTCGGGCGGCCAGCAGCAGCGCGTGGCGTTAGCCAGAGCGCTTGCACCCAAGCCGCAATTGCTCTTGCTCGATGAGCCATTTTCAAACCTTGATGTCGATCTGCGCGAGCGCTTGGCGCAGGAAGTGCGCACGATTTTGAAAGCAGCCGGAGCGACTGCGCTGATGGTCACGCATGATCAACTCGAAGCCTTTGCGGTGGGCGATGTGATCGGTGTCATCCACGAAGGCCGCTTGCACCAATGGGCCGATGCCTACACGCTCTATCACCGCCCCGCCACCCGCTTCGTGGCCGATTTCATTGGCCACGGCGTGTTTGCCAAGGCACCGTCGTCGAGCATGAAGAAGGCGGCCAATTGCGCAAATGCCTGTACACCCCGCTTGGCGAGCTTTGCGATATTCACCCCGAAGAACTCAGCCGCTATGCCAATGGGGATGTCGAAGTGCTGCTGCGCGCCGACGACATCATTCACGACGACAATGCCGACGTGCAAGCCCGCATCGTGCGCAAAGCCTTTCGCGGCAACGAGTTCCTCTACACCCTCGAACTCAAAACCGGCGAACAAGTCATGGCCCATGTCCCCAGCCACCACGACCACAAAATCGGCGAATGGATCGGAATCCGCGCCGAGGTGGACCATGTGGTGACGTTTTGAGGCGATATGAGCCGTTTTTAAGCAAAATCAGCCTCTAGCCAGCATTTAATCTGCGCGGAATGCTATTGAATTGATAGTATTGCAAGAAGTTGCTAAATTATTGAAAACTGCCTGATTGATGACGACGATCGCTACCAGTCCAT
This sequence comes from Allobrachymonas sp., assembly GCA_012036375.1. Taxonomy (GTDB): domain Bacteria; phylum Pseudomonadota; class Gammaproteobacteria; order Burkholderiales; family Burkholderiaceae_C; genus JANMDU01. Next base: position 2,568 of record JAAUOI010000021.1, read on the forward strand.
CGTATACGAAGCATGTTCTGCTATTGGGTGCTCCGGGTTTTATCGGAAGGTATGTAATGCGAACCTTGTTGGCGCAAGGCGTGCAGGTGACGGCAGTTTGCCGGCCTCATTTGGTATCTGATTCAAAGCCGAGCAGCCTGAGGCTGTTACTTGGCTGGGTTTGCCACTGCACACCATGCTCAGTTCGCAGGATTGGCTCGCGCATGTGCAGCGGGTGGATGTGGTGATCAATTGCGTGGGAATTTTGCGCCAGCGGCTTGGCGAGCGTTATGAGGAGGTGCATCACCGCATGCCTGCTGCGTTGGCACAGGCTTGTGCGCAGGCGGGCAAGCGGCTTATTCACACCTCGGCGCTTGGCCTGCATGAAGGCGCAAAAAGTCGTTTTCTATCAAGCAAATTGCGTGGGGAGCAGGCGATTGCGGCAAGCGGTGCGGATTACTGCATCGTGCGCCCGAGCTTGATTGATGGCATGGGTGGCTTTGGCGCGAGCTGGCTGCGCATGCTGGCAAGTTGGCCGGTGCATTTTGTGCCGCGCGGGGCGACAGGCCAGATTGCAGCGGTGCAGGCCACGGATTTAGGACTGGCGTATGCGAAGCTAACGCAGATGCCAAGTTTTGAGACGCTGCGCGAGGCCAATTTGGGAGGTGAGCGATTGTTTGCTTATGGCGAGTATTTGCAGTTGCTGCGCGGTGTGGAAGCGGGGCACAAAGCGGCGCTGCAAGTACCCCTGCCCAATTGGATGTCGCGCATCGGTGCGCATCTGTGCGATCTGTTTCGCTTCAGCCCCTTTAGCTACGGGCATTGGATTTTGCTCCAGCGCGACAACGTGCCGCAGCCCAACGCTTTGCCCCAACTGCTAGGCCGTGCGCCGCATCACATCAGTTATCAGCGCATCTCTTTGAAAGACGATTTCAGGATGTCTTGAGATCATCCAGCGCTTGCGCAAACTCATCAGAAGAATTCAAGCGCCGCATCGGCGGCAGTGCATTCATCAAGCGGCGGCCATAGCCCATTTGCACGAGGCGCGTATCGCCAATCACCAAAATCCCGCGATCACTCTCGCGCCGAATCAGGCGCCCCGCGCCTTGCTTCAAAGCCACTGCCGCTTCGGGCACGGAGTAATCGGCAAACGCGCTGCGCCCCTGAGATTCCAAGCGCTGGCAACGGGCCTCGACCAGCGGATCACCCGGCGGCGGAAAGGGGAGTTTGTCGATGATCACGAGTTGCAGCGCCTCGCCTGGAATATCGATGCCTTCCCAAAAAGAGGCTGAGGCCACGAGGATGCAGCCCTTGCCACCCAGAGATTCGCCGATGCGAAAGCGCTCCACCAACTCACGCTTTGACATTTGGCCTTGCACCAAGACATCAAGTTGCCCGTCCAAGCTCTGCTTCAAGCTCTCGCCAATGCTTTTCAGCGCCCGCAGCGTCGTGGTGAGCACCATGGTGCGGCCACCTATGCGCAGCGCCCCCTCATGCGCGATATTCGCAATGCTCGCGCTGTGCGCAGGATCATTCGGCTTAGGCAGCTCGCGCGGCACATAAACGGCCGCCTGCGTCGGGTAATCAAACGGGCTTTGCGCCACCAAAATTTCCGCATCTTGCAGGCCGCAAGGCTCGGTGAACCAAGTGAGCTTTTCATCGTCACCCAAGGTGGCAGAAGTAAAAATCCAAGCGCGGTTGCTCGCCACGGGCAGGCTCGCCTCATCCAGCCAAGCGCCTTCACCACCAGCCGGGGGCGCATCGCGCATCAGCGCATCGAGGTCTTCATCATCAAAATCACTGGCTACTGCGGACTCTTGTGCCAACTCACCCTTGGAGATCTTGAGCAATTTCTCGCGCACCGTTTGCGCAATATCCAGCGGCGCTTCCATCAAGCGAATGTGTTGCCCCACATCCAGCCAGCGCACTTGGCCTTTTTCTGGCTCGCTCAGAAAGCGCTTGGCGCGATGCGCCATCTCTTTGGCTCGCTCATGCAGGCGCACAAAATCTGGCGCGATTTCGCTCACCATATCCAGCGCTGCCATCGCCATCGCCAAGCTCTCTTCGACGCGGCTCAAAGCCTCTGCCCAATCTTGGCCATGCAACCCTTCAGGCGCACTGCCCTTCCAGCTCAGGCGCGTTTCTTTGTTGTAGGCCGGCTGCTGGCCGGCCACGAGGCGCAAATCACGCGCTGCTTTCTCGCAAGCGCCACAGACCTCGCTCCAATCGACCAGACCACGCGCAAGCGTCAGCCCCGCAGCCAGCATGTCGCGCACAAAATCAAGCAACTGCGCCGTGCCCAGCATCGCGCCCAAGAACTGCACACCGGTTTCATTGAGCTGATGCGCCTCATCAAAAATCGCAATTCGCACCGTGGGCAGCAATTCCGCCATGCCCGATTCGCGCACTGCCATATCCGCAAAAAACAATGGTGATTGACCACCACCACATCAGCGGCAAGCGCCTGCTTGCGCGCCAGCACCACATGGCAATTTTTGTACTGCGGGCAAGTTGAGCCCAAGCAATTGTCACGCGTGGAAGTCACCAGCGGAATCACGCTGGAGCGCTCATCCAAGCCCGGCAGCTCGGCCAAATCGCCAGAGGGCGTGGTCACTGCCCATTTCTCAATTTTTGCCAGCGCCAACAACGCCGATCGCTCCACATGCTCTTGCCGCGCCAGTTTCATGCGATGGATGCACAAATAGCTGCTGCGGCCTTTGAGCAAAGCGGTGCGAGCGGGCAGCCCCAAGGCGTTGAGTAATCGCGGCAAATCACGAGCAAAGAGCTGATCTTGCAAAGCCTTGGTGGCTGTCGAGACCATCACGCGCTCGCCCGAGAGCAATGCGGGGACGAGATAGGCAAAGGTCTTGCCCACGCCCGTGCCCGCTTCTACCACCAGTGCACCGCCGGCCTCGATCGTTTGCGCCACGGCGCGGGCCATCTCGCGCTGGCCGCTGCGCTGGGCAAAAGCTTCAGTGGCTTGGCCGAGCAGTGATCCCTCGTCAAACACGCTTGAGACGGCCTGCACCAAGCCAGAATGCATACCTGCTGATCTCATGCGGGCTCTTTGCCGTCGATGTCAAATTCCAGCCGGGCGATTTGGTCGCGCAGCGCCAAGCGGCGCTTTTTCAAGCGGCGCAGCATCAGCTCATCCAGCGGCGATTGCTCCGCCAGGCGATCAATCATCGCGTCCAAATCGGCATGCTCCATGCGCAATTCGATGAGCTGGCGCTCGGGGGAATGAAGATTGGAATCCAAGATGGTATCGTCAGGTGTATACAAACTGACCTAGCAGCCGTTATTTTCCCCTGATAATAGCTCCACATGTCCAACGGTTACAGAATTACAGCATCGACCGGCATCCACAAGGGTGATCGCGATTATCAGCAAGACCAAATTGCGCTGATCAACCATCCGCGCGTCAATGGCTGCATGCTCGCTGTGGTGGCCGATGGCATGGGTGGCAGAAGCGGCGGCCGCAAAGCCTCCGATCAAGTGATGCTGACGGCCAGCCAACTCTTTGAGCGTTATTCGCCCGAGCGCGACGACCCGCCTTCTTTGCTCAAGCAATTGGTAGAAGAAGCGCATCTGGTGATCAAACTCACCGCGATTTCCTCTGAGCAAGAGCCGCACAGCACGATTGCCGCCTTCCTCATCAACCCTAGTGGCGAATGCCATTGGGTGCATGCCGGCGATTCGCGCATTTACCACTACCACGGCAGCAAAATGGTCAAGCGCACGATGGATCATTCCTATGTGCAGACCTTGGTGGACAAAGGCGAGCTCACCGAGGAAGAGGCCAATGTGCATCCGCAATCCAATATTTTGATGGGCTGCTTAGGCACGGAAGACGATCCGCCGATGGATTTTCATTACATCCCCAGCTTGCGGCCAGGCGATGTGCTGATGTGCTGCTCAGACGGCGTTTGGCATTATTTTCGCCCGCCGAGTTGGGCTCCGTGCTCTCTGCACTCACGCCCCGCGAATCCACCGAATTCCTGATTGACAAAGCCCGCACCCGTGCACGCGGCACGGGGGATAACCTCTCAATTGCGGTGGTCAAGCTCGAACCGCTGCTGGAGCAAACCGCCACCGTTCGCAAAATCGAGATTCCTTCGATTCACTCGATCAAGGCAGGCAAAGCCTGATTCAGAAAAGTTCGGCCGTGCCGTCTTTGCCAGATGGCACAACAGAAGGCTGATTTTTTTTCGATCCGCCAGATGCTATATTTTTGATAGCACTCGTCGCAGATTCTATGCCGGCTAGAGCCTGATTTTTCTTGAAATTCTTAGCCTCTAATTTACCCACGCGCACGCCCAGCAAGCGAAAGCGCTGACTCAAATCCACGCGCTTGAGCGCCAAGCCTGCCGTGCGGCGAATCAGCTTGGCATCATCGGTGGCATGTTCCATCGTGATGTCGCGCGTGACAATTTTGAAATTGCCCCACCGCAGCTTGATGCCAATCGTGCGCCCCAAATAGCCTTTGCGCTGCAAATCGTTTGCGACGCTGTCGCACAGCTCAGTAAACACTGCAGACAACGCCGCTTTGTCGTGCACCGCATGCATGTCGCGCTCAAAGGTCGTTTCGCGGCTCATGCTCACCGGCTCGCTCGACGTTTCCACCGGTCGCTCATCGCGCCCCCAAGCGGCTTCGTGCATCCAAGCACCATAGGTTTTACCAAATCGCTCCATCAGCTCATGCACCGGCTGCGCAGCCAGTTCGCCAATGGTGGAGATGCCTAAAGCTTTGAGCTTCTCATCAGCCTTGGGGCCAATGCCATTGATTTTGCGAGCCGCAAGCGGCCAGATTTTCTCTTGCAAATCCTCTGCGTACACCACTGAAATGCCATTGGGTTTTTCAAACTCGCTGGCCATTTTGGCCAACAGCTTATTGGGCGCAACGCCAATCGAGCAAGTTAACCCCGTGGCTTCAAAAATACTTTTCTGAATGAGCCGCGCCAACACCCGCCCGCCCTCGCGCTGCCCGCCCGGCACGTCGGTGAAATCAATATAGACCTCATCGACACCTCGGTTTTCCATCACGGGTGCGATCTCGGTGATGATCTGCTTGAACTGCCGCGAGTAGAGCCGGTACTCCTCGAAATCCACGGGCAGCAGCACCGCTAGCGGGCAGAGTTTGGCCGCCTTCATCGTGCCCATGGCCGAGCCCACACCGAAGCTGCGAGCGACATAGTTGGCCGTCGTGAGCACGCCGCGCCCAGCGTAGTCTTTCAGGCGTGGAAACGCCTCAGGCGGAATCTCTTGCGTCGGCAAATCCCCACGTGCCTTTCGCAACTGCTCCCGAATCGCCCCGCCCCCGCCCACCACGACGGGCAAACTTTTGAGCTGCGGATAACGCAGCAACTCCACGGAGGCGTAGAACGCATCCATGTCAAGGTGAGCAATACGGCGAATCGTGGGCATGTTGGGATTATCACGAGGTGCCAATTTAATTGGGGTCAGAACCCAATTAATTTTTGCTTTGATGCATGGTTTGCGCGCCGTGGCCTGCGTACGCCCTGTGCGCAGGGGCTCATGGTGGTTGCGCGGGAGATCGTGACAGATCCTCGCGCGAAGATCTTTAGAGTAGCCAAAAGGCCGCATGGCGAAGTGGTATGGCGACCTGCGATTTGTATCGCGCAATGCGCGGGAAACGTGGCACGCGTTTCACATCGTCATCTCACGCCAAGTGTCGCGTAGCTCTTTGCGCGATGCCATGAGCAGGGCGCAATACCACTTCGCCACGCAGCCGCTCGACGTCAAACGAAATCTTCAAAACGCCAAAAGATACTACAAATATAATAGCACTCCACTCAGTATCCATGACGGCAAACAGCCTAAAACGCTTAAAAAAAACACTATCCCCCATTGGCCGCAATCCAGTCCTTATACGCTGGATGTTGCCGCATGGTGTTGAAGCAAAAGCCCCGCTCTTTTAAACCGACGATGAGAGGCTCTAAGACGGCCGGTGCCCAAGGGTCTTTGCGACTCCAAATGCCCAAGTGCGCCATCAAAATATCGCCAGGTTTGATGTCGCGCAGGGCTTTTTTCAGCAACGCGTCATTCGACACACGCTCGCTGGGCAGCTCATCGCCCAAGAAGCCAGCGGGTGCCCAGCCGACGTGTTTGTAGCCGCAAGCTTCGGCTGCGGCGAGTAGTTTCTTGCTGGTTTTGCCACCGGGCGCGCGGAACATGGGCAGAGCCTTTTTACCAGTGTAGAACTCAATGCGCTCCTTGGCCAAATCGAGCTGCTCACAGTATTTTTTAGGCTCCCAAGTGAAGCTGCGGCCTGCGAGTGCGCCTTGGGTGGGCGTGACGATGAATTTTGGTGCAACTCCGGCGGCATCGCCATTGAGCACGGGATGATCCCAGGTGTGGGAAGCGAATTCGTGGCCTTCTTTGCCGCGCTGTGCCCAGAATTTTTCACCCCAAGATTTCGACAAGCTCGTGCTCTCGTCTTTGGTTTTTTCATTGGCCGTGAAAAGGTGACTTTGACGTTGTGTTGATTGAGCGTATCGGCGATGAAGGGCGCGGTCTCCATGTGACCCGTGTCAAAGGTGAGGTACACGGGCTTATCGCATAGTGCAGGCGGCGGCACGACGGGCGGCGCGACTGGTGTCGCCGGTTTTTTGCCGAAAACTGAGCCAAATTGAGCACTGGCCGGCATAGATACTGCGCCGAGTGCTATGAAAAAAGAGTAGCTGGAAGGAGGGATTTAAATACGAGGGGCATGATCTAGCGTCCACACACCGTGCGGCGAGCGCCCCACATTGACTTGGCGTGCGATCTGGCCTGTGGTCAGATCGATTACCGTGAGTTTTTTCGCCCACCGCGCGGTGACAAATAGCAATTTTCCATCAGCAGAGAGATCCATGCAATCGGGACCGCCGGGCACTTTGATCGTGCTGACCACTGAATTGGTTTGTATATCGATCTTGCTGATCGTATTGGCCACGCGATTGCTCACGAACACATGACGCTTGTCGCCCACCGCACGGAAGGCGTGCGCACCTGCGCCCGTGGGAATCGTTTTGATGAGCTTGGGCGGCTGGGTGCTGCCGTTTGATACGTCAAACACTTGCACGCCGTCGCTGGCAGTCAGGCCAATGTAGGCGAACTTGTCGTCGGGGCTCAGGTAAATATCGGCGGGCATGTTGCCGGTGGGCATGCGCCAGCGGATGGTTTGCGTCGCCAAATCAAGCGCGACCCACTCATCGCTGTCTTGCATGGTGATGTAGGCAGTGGTGGATTTGCTGTCGATCCACATGTGACTGGGCGTTTTGCTGGTTGCAATGCGCTTGATGAGTTTGAGCGGCTCGGCCTGCTGCGGTAGCCACTGGTAGACGTCCACGTGGTTCAAGCGATTGGCCGCCGTGACGAACCATTTCATATCGGGCGAGAAGCGCAGGTGATACGGATCGAGAATGTCTTTGATCACGCGCTGGACAGCGGCTGTGCGCGGATCAAAAAACGTGAGCGAATCGCCGCCTGCGTTGGCCACGATGAGGGATTTTTCATCAGGTGTGAGATACAGGTGGTGCGGCTCTTTGCCGGTCGGAATGCGGCGAATTTCAGTCCACGACATTGGATCAATCACACTCACACTGGCATCGAGTGAATTGAGGACGAAGATAGGAGGTTTGACTGCTGCGCCGGGTGTGGCCGTAGCTTGCGCCCAGAGGCGGGATGGGACAGTGGCAGCAAGCCCAAAGCCGGCGAGCTGTGCCAAAAATTGCAAACGCTTCAAAACAAACAACTTTCTGTTGGAAAAACCCGCTAAGTTTACCCGCTGGGCTTTGCACAAACAGCAATAAATCACTCCAAAATGAGGCCATGACTGGAACAGTTGCTACAAAAAACGAAAAAATCCACGTGCACGGCGTTGCGCTGGAAATTCTGCGGATTATTCCAAGCACCGCAGATGAAATGAAAGCACCCCTCGTGTTTGTGCACGAAGGCTTGGGCTCAGTGGCCCTGTGGCGCGATTTTCCTGCGCAAGTGTGCGCGGCGACTGGGCGCAGCGGTTTCGTGTATTCGCGGCGCGGCTATGGGCAGTCTGGGGCGCTGGCCGATGTGCGCGGTGCCGGTCGCTTGCCACCCGATTACATGCATCGCGAAGCTTGGGAAACTTTGCCCGAACTGCTGCGCTTGCTCGGCGTCACAAAGCCAATGGTGATTGGGCATTCAGATGGCGGCACGATTGCCCTTCTCTATGCCGCGCGATTTGAAGCAGCGGCTTGTATCGTGATGGCATCGCATCTGTTCGTTGAAGACATGACGGTGGCGGCGATTGAACAAGCTCGCCTAGCCTATGAGCACGGCAATTTGCGCGAGCGGCTGCAGCGCTATCACGCTGATGTAGACAGCGCATTTTGGCAGTGGAACGATGTGTGGCTCAGTAGCGCGTTTCGCGGCTTCAATATTGAGGCCGATTGCCAAACAATTGCCTGCCCGCTGCTGGCAATGCAAGGCGTGGACGATTCCTACGGCAGTATGGCGCAGATTGAGGCGCTGGCGTTGCCAAGCGATGCTGAAGGCTTCGAAAAGAGAGTTTTTTTGAACGAAATCAGCCTCCAGCCGGCTAAAAATATGCGCAGAGTGCTATTAAAATTAGAGCAATGTGGTCATTCGCCACAGCGCGATCAGGCTGCCCGCTGCATGAAGGCCATCGTGAATTTTTGCGCCGATTTAGGCTAAGAAATCTTGCAGCAGCGCATGCACACGTGCAGGCTGCTCATGAATGATCCAGTGTGTGGCATCTTCAACGCGGTGAATTTGTAATTGCGCTATGTAGTTCTGAAGCCCATCGAGCAAGCTGGGGGGCAATGCAACATCTTGCATACCCCAAATCACTTGAGTAGGAATGCTGACCGTGAGCGCTTCATGGGCTATCTCGATGCCGTGAATCGCGCTTTTGTCATCGAGGGGCGGCTTGAGCGGCGAGGCGCGGTAGTAGTTGCAGCCGCCGGTCAAGCCATGCGTCCAAGCCTCTCGATAGTGCGCTTTGACTTGCGCGGTGAGCCATGGGTATTTGCCATCGACGGCACCTAGGCGGGTGAAAAATTCAAACAGGCGCCGGAAATCGTCTTCGGCCAAGAGCTGCTCTGCGTCTGGCCGACAGAGGAAATTCATGTAACTGCTGGCCGCTTGCTGCTGGGCATTGGTTTTTAAGTCGCGCAAAAACGTTCCGGGATGCGGCGAGTTGATGATGCAGAGTTTGCGCATCAGCTGCGGCAGTTGGTTGGCCAAGTTCCAAGCGACTGCGCCGCCCCAATCGTGCGCAACCAAGGCTGCCAGCGGCTGGTTCGGCGACACAATGGCGATCAGCGCCGCAATATCTTGCACCAAATACTTGGCGCGGTAGTGCGAAGGATCGGTGGGCGAAGACGATTGCTCAAAGCCGCGCAGATTCGGCGCGATGCAGCGGTAACCAAGCGATGCGAAATGCAAAAGTGTGGCATCCCAAATGAAGGCGGCTTCAGGAAAGCCATGCAAAATACGACCATCGGTTGGCCTAATTCGCCCGCGCTGCGGCAAGACAGCGTGATGCCATGGGGCAATTGCACGAGAGAATGAGCAATCATAAGAAGTCTCCAATTACTATCAATTCAATAGCATTCAGCGCATAATTTATGCCGGCCAGATGGCAATTTGGCTTAAAAATACTAGTTTGACGCTACCGGCTCTTGCCGCCAGCCAAAGAGGCGCAGCGCCGCCTCTTCAATGCCGATGCGCTTGAGCGCGGAAAAGAGTTGAACATCTCCACCCGCAGTTTGCAGCCTGGCAATCGACAAAGCTTTGGCACTTTCGGTTTTATTGAGCTTATCGGCCTTGGTCAGCAGCACCACAAATTCTAGTCCTGCTTGCACCCGCGAGCGAATCACATCGAGCAGGCTTTCGTCCAGCTCCGTCAGCCCATGGCGCGAATCGGCCAGCATCACCACCGCCTTGAGCTGCGGGCGGCTCACGAGATAATTGGCCATCACTTGTTGCCAGCGCGCTTTGGATACTTTATCGACCGCCGCATACCCGTAGCCGGGTAGATCACACAAAATCAAATCGGTTGCGCCCTGTTTGCCAAGGGAAAACATGTTGATATGCTGCGTGCGCCCCGGCGTTTTGGAGGCGTAGGCCAACTGGCGCTGCTGGCACAGCGTATTGATACAGGTGGATTTGCCGGCATTGGAGCGACCCACGAAAGCGACTTCTGGGTAGTCGTGCGCTGGCAATTGGTGCAGCTGGGCGCTGGTGGTTAGAAATCGTGCAGTGTGTAGCCAAGCCAGCGCCGTTTTGCCTTCAGCGCTGCGGCCTGCCACCGCCGCGCCTGCTTCGGCGCCACGCGGGTGCGTGGCAGGCTGCGGCGATAACTTGGCGGGATGACTTTGGCCTTGGGTTTGAGCCGGGGGACAGCTGCGGCCTTGGTTTTGCCTTGGGGATCGGTGGTGGCTTTTTGTGCCTCGGTGGCGCCAGATTTGCTGGGCTGGGCGGTTTTCGCAGAAGTTTCAGTCATTCGCTATTGTAAAATCTCAGGGTTACGCCCGATACAACCTTGAGTTCACTATGAAATTGATCGCCAGCCTCTTGCTGACAGCCCTTTTTTCTGTTTCCTCCTTTGCCGCCGACCCGAAACCCGCAGGCCCGAAGATCGACACCGCCGCCGGTGCGAAGAAATACGAAGCGGTTTGCGCTGCCTGCCACGGCGCGGATGGCAATTCTGGTTCGCCAGAGAACCCCAAGCTCGCCGGCCAGCATCCTGAATACCTCGTCAAGCAATTGGTGGAATTCAAAAACGGCAAGCGCAAAAACGCCATCATGCAAGGTTTTGCCTCGCAACTGTCCGATGAAGACATGCGCAACATTTCTCATTGGGCAGCAGGCCAAAAAGCCAAGCCTGGCTTCGCCAAAGACAAAGCCTTGGTCGCCACTGGCGAGCGCATCTACAAAGGCGGTATTCAAGACAAAGCGATTGCCGCCTGCGCTGGCTGCCACAGCCCCTCGGGCGCTGGCATCCCCTCGCAATACCCCCGCTTGGCTGGCCAACATGCCGATTACATCGCCTCCTCGCTCAAAGCCTACCGCGATGGCGGCCGCACGAATAACAACGTGATGACCCAAGTCGCCGCCAAGCTCAATGACCGCGAGATCAAAGCTGTGGCCGATTACATTGCTGGTTTGCGTTAAGCAGTCACTCAAGGTTTACTGAACCTTTTTCTCTGAAAAGGCTCAATAAAAGCGGGTTTCTCTCAACGAGAACCCGCTTTTTTACGTCTGTTTGAGACAATACGAGACTTAGCTCAGAAGTTACAAAGAATGTCTGTCTCCACCCACGGCATGCGCCTGAAAACCCCCTCTGCTGCCCTGCGCTCTGCGGTGGAGCTATTGTCTTCCATGCGCTTTTCGATTTCGCTGCTCACCGTCATTTGCATTGCCTCAGTGATCGGTACGGTGCTCAAGCAGGGCGAGCCTTTGGGCAATTATGTGAACCAGTTTGGCCCGTTTTGGAGTGATGTGTTCATCGCCCTGAGTTTGTCCACGGTGTACAGCGCTTGGTGGTTCATGCTGATCTTGGCGTTTTTGGTGATCTCCACCACGCTGTGCATCACGCGCAACACACCCAAAATCATTGCCGATTGGAATGTTTACAAAGAAGGCATACGCGAGAAAAGTTTGCAAGCGTTTGGTCACAAGCATGAAGCCGCCTTGGCGCAAGCGCCCGCTGAGGCAACAGACCGCATCGCTCGCCAACTCGCCGGCAGCGGCTGGAAAGTCAAAGTCCAACTACGTGAGCACGGTACGATGATTGCCGCCAAGGCCGGCAGCGCCAATAAGCTGGGCTACATCGCGGCGCACAGCGCCATCGTGCTGGTCTGCATCGGCGGTTTGCTCGATGGTGATTTGTTCATCCGCATGCAGCAATGGTTTGGCGGCAAGACGATTTTTAATGGCGGTGGCATGATTGCCGAAGTGCCGGCGCAGCATCGCCTACCGCCGAGCAACCCCGCTTTTCGCGGCAATATGTTCGTGAGCGAAGGCACAGCCGCATCGACAGCGATTCTCAATCAAAACGGCGGTGTGCTCCTGCAAGATTTGCCCTTCTCGATTGAACTCAAAAAATTCATTGTGGAGCACTATTCCACCGGCATGCCCAAACTCTTTGCCAGCGAAATCATCATTCACGACAAAGAAACCGGCGAGAAGAAAGAAGCCCGCGTGGAGGTGAATCATCCGGCGCGACATCGCGGCATTGAAATTTACCAATCCAGCTTTGACATGGTGGCTCGCAAGTGAAGTTACAAGCTGTGCCACTGGTTGCAGGCGGGAAATCTTTCAATGTAGAAGGCGCAATTGGCGGGCAATCGCAGCTAACAAAGGGTGAGGGAAAGGGCGAAGGCGCTGCAGACAAAATGACGGTCGAATACACTGGCCTGCGCGTGATCAACGTCGAGAACTTCAAAGGCGATTCGGCCTCTAGCGTAGATGTGCGCAAAGTGGATTTGCGCGAGTCCATCGACAAAAGTCTAGGCTCGGCCAACAAGCTCGGGCAAGACAAAGGCTTGCGCAATGTCGGCCCCAGTATCGTTTACAAACTACGCGATGCCGCTGGTCAAGCCACTGAGTTTCACAACTACATGCTGCCTGTGATTCTGGACAAAGACGAAAAAGGCGAGGGTTTGCCCATTTACCTTTGGGGCATGCGCAAGAATACGAATGAGCAATACTCTTATTTGCGCGTTCCAGCGGATGCAGAAGGCAGCCCCGAGACTTTCTCTCGCATGCGCCTCGCGCTGCAAGACCCCGCGCTGCGCGAGCAGGCCGTGCGCCGCTACATCAAGCAAGCGGTTGACCCAACAAAGCCTGAGATGGCGCAACAATTGCTCGTCTCGGCTGGGCGTGCTTTGAATCTCTTTGCAGGCGCAGAGCAAGTCGGCGGCAAAGAAGTGGCCGGTTTGCAAGCGATTGCTGATTTCATGGAAAGCGCAGTGCCACCAGCAGAACGCGAAAAAGCTGGCGAGGTGCTGGTGCGCATTTTGAATGGCGTGATGTTTGAGTTGGCGCAGATGACGCGCGAACAAGCCAAGCTGCCGCTCTTGCCGCCCGATGAAACAACCCAAGCCTTCATGTCGCAAGCGGTAGTGGCTTTGTCGGATGCGAATTTTTATCCAGCGCCTTTTGCCTTCACGCTCAAAGAATTCAACCAAGTGCAGGCCAGTATTTTTCAACTCGCGCGTGCGCCTGGCAAATGGGTGGTGTACACCGGCTGTTTATTTTTAATCTTGGGTATTTTGCGATGCTCTATGTGCGCGAGCGGCGAGTCTGGGTTTGGCTGACGCAAGATGGCGAAAGCTCCAAAGCGCAAATGGCGCTCTCCACCAACCGCAAAACTATGGATGGCGACAAGGAGTTTGAGATGTTAAAAACGAAACTACTGGGTAATGCAGTATGAACACCGCAACCATCAACTACAACGAGAGTTACCTGAGCAAGCGCAACACCAGCGATTGGGTGTTTGCTGTGCTCGTCGTCATCGGCGCCGCCTATGCCTTCATGCGCTATTCGCCCTCGATGGACATTTATGAGAAATGGATTCTTGCTGGCGCAGTGCCCAGCGCGATCTGGCTCGGATGGTTTTGGCGGCCTCTGCGTCCGCTGATGATCACCGTTGCCTTTTCTCACTGGTGGCGATTGGCTCGTACCAGCGCGATCTAGGCCGCGCAGAAAACGTGTTTTGGCTCAAATACTTGCTCTCCAGTCAATCGGCGATCATGTGGATGTGTGTGCTGACGCTGCTCAGTACCCTCTTTTACTGGGTCGGTGTGCTCAAGCAATCGCATGCCGCCACGTGGTCAAACCTGGGCACCAAGCTCGCTTGGAGCGCCGTGACGATGGCCTTGATTGCCACCATGGTACGCTGGCATGAAAGCCATTTGCTCGGGCTCGATATTGGCCACATTCCCGTGAGCAATTTGTATGAAGTCTTCGTGCTCTTCGTCTGGATGACAACCCTCTTTTATTTGTACTACGAAACGCACTACAAAGACCAGCAACACATCCGCTCGCTCGGCGCATTCGTCATGCTCGTGATCAGCGCAGCGGTGGGTTTTATCGTGTGGTACAGCTTGGATCGTGGCGCGCATGAGATTCAGCCACTCGTTCCCGCGCTCAAAAGCTGGTGGATGAAGCTGCATGTGCCGGCCAATTTTGTGGGTTACGGCACCTTCTCTTTGGCTGCGATGGTGGCTTATGCGTATTTGCTCAAGTCAAACGTCGGTGCGCAGAGCAAGATTCGCCTCGGCGCACTGTGGTTCGGCGGCTTTGTGCTGTTCATGATTTTCCTCGGGCCCGTGGCGCTGCGCGGCAAGACGATCGCCGTGCTCGGGCTGACCTTCAAGCCGAATACCGACGATATGCGCGAGGCGCCGTCGCTTTCGATCGTCCAGGCGCTGCGCGATGCCGGCGCGACGATCCGGGCCTACGACCCGGAAGGGATGGAGCACGCGAAGCTGCTGATGCCCGATATCGTCTTCTGCCCCAGCGCCTACGAAGCGGCGGAAGGCGCCACGGCAACCGCGCTGATCACGGAATGGGACGAGTTCAAGTCGCTGGATTTCGCGCGTCTGCGCAAGGTCGTGGCGAGCCCGATGTTCGTCGATCTGCGCAACGTCTCACCGCCCCGA
>JAAUOI010000278.1 GCA_012036375.1 Allobrachymonas sp.
GATCAACCGGGCCGAGCCTTTGCAAAAAATGGGGCACTGGAGAGTCTTTCCCAAAGACCCCATGGCGCAATTCAAAGATCTGCGCAAGGGCGTGGAAATCAATCGCAACCGCGATATGGATTGGGTGCGCGTGCTGGATAAAAAGAGCAGCGAACGCCGCATAGGCCTCTGGGCACAGCTCGTGCCCATTCCAACCGGCTTTGATCTCACACTCACCAATGAAGATGGCTTTTCAGGCTCTTTTGAGGCTATAGCCGGCAAAGAACCTGCGCGGAATGCTACTGAAAATATAGCATCTCTCAAAACGCAACTCGCCCGCTTTGGCAACACGTATTTCGAGGTGTTGGATATTTCAGTGGATGAAGCGGCTCAATGGTTCATCCCCGCCAGCCAGCTCAACACCATGCGCCGCGAAGCTTTAGCCAAGCTCGAAGCTGCGAGACTTGCTGGCTATGAGCGCCCTGTGCGTATGCAAGCCACTGAGCCGCCCGCCATCTACCCCGAAGACACGCTCACGTATCTGGCCAATGTGTTTAACCAAAAAGCGCATGATTTTTATGCCAAGCATGGCGTGAAGGTGATTAGCGCGGCTTACGAGAGTCAAGAGGAAGAAGGCGAGGTGAGCCTCATGATCACCAAGCATTGCGTGCGCTTCTCGCTCTCGCTGTGCCCCAAGCAAGCCAAAGGCGTAACGGGCGTGCAAGGCACCGTCAAGCCGAGCCGATGCAGCTCATCAACGGCAAAGAAAAACTCACGCTGCGCTTTGACTGCAAACCCTGCGAGATGCATGTCTTAGGCAAAATGAAGACCTCGGTGAAGAACTAATTGGCACAAGACTTGCTCGAATCGCCTTTGAAGTTTTACCGCACACGGCCTGTGGCGGTCTAGCAGGGCAGCGGCCTCCGCGCGTCAGCGTATAGCACGCAAAACGAAGCCACTCAGCCCTGTCAGTCCTAGCTCGCCACAGCCCGCGCGGGTATTGCAGCGGTGTGCATAAAAAGCAAATAATCAGGCACACCGTGAACTAAATTGCACTTTTACGGCCGGGTTAAGCGAGTTGCGGCGAGGAATATCGCTTTATTTTGCACCCGGTAGTACAATAGCTTTAGTTTTTTAGGGAGGAGTGATCACCATGAACGAGCCAGTCAAGCGAATCGTAGCGGTTATTCTGTCCGGTGGGGCGGGCACACGGTTGTGGCCTGTTTCGCGTAGCGCCAGCCCCAAGCAATTTCAAAATTTCGGTGCGGAGCATTCTTTGCTCTCGCAAACCGTGAGAAGGGCAGACAAGCTAGAAGCCATCACGGAGATTGTGGTAGTGGCCAGCGCTGAGCACGAGTCTTTGCTTCAGGCACACATCAAACCCCACACCAACAAGCCCGTCACCATAATCTACGAGCCCATCGCCAAAAACACTGCGGCAGCTATTGCCCTAGCGGCGCAATTCATTGGCCAGGAAGATGCCTTGATGTTCGTGATGCCCTCAGATCACCACATGGAAGATGATGCCACTTATGCCGCTGCTGCGGCAACCGCGATGGAAGGCGCCCAGCAAGGCTATTTGGTCACGTTTGGCATCACTCCCGCCCGTCCTGACACGGGGTTTGGCTACATCGAGATTGGTGAGGCACTGCACCAGCAAGATAGCAGCCTAGCGCGGGTGGCACGATTTGTCGAAAAGCCCGACAGCGAAAAAGCCAAGGCCATGCTCGCCACCGGTCAATTCGTGTGGAACAGCGGCATGTTTGTGATGCCGGTGGGTTTATTCTTGGCCGAGCTATCCCGCTTTGAACGCCGCATCTGCGAAACGGTGGCCGAATCCGTGCGCCACGGCATCCTCAAAAATTCTGTGTTTCGCCCACTTGCCACCGCTTTGCAAGATTGCCCCAGCATCAGCGTCGATTACGGCGTTTTCGAGCGCAGCAGCCGTGTTGCCGTGGTTCGCCTGAATATGCTCTGGAATGATCTGGGCTCGTGGTCTGCCATCGCCGACCTTGCCCAAGCGCGCGGGCTCGAAGGCAACTTCGTCGTCAACGTCAACGCCCAAGGCAACTACGCGCATTCAAGCAAGCATGTGGCCTTTGTGGGAGTCGATGATCTGATCTTGGTAGAAACGCCCGATGCCCTGCTGATTACCCACCGCGATGCCAGCCAATCCGTGAAAGAGGCCGTCACAGGCATGCGCGAGCTACGCCCCGACATTGTCATGCACCACCGCAAGGTGCAACGCCCATGGGGCAATTACGACTCCATCGATAGCGGCAGCGCACATCAAGTGAAGCGCATTTTGGTTGAGCCCGGTGGCCGGCTATCACTCCAATCCCATGCCCAACGCGCAGAACACTGGGTTGTCATCGCCGGCATGGCCACCGTGACTGTAGATGAAACAGTTAAAAACTATTCGGTCGGCCAACACGTATTCATCCCGCTCGGTGCCAAACACCGACTCGAAAATCTCACCACAAGCCCAGTAGAAATTATTGAGGTGCAAATAGGGGGTTATTTGGGAGAAGACGATATCATCCGTTACGACGATGCTTATGGCCGCGCGTAGGTGAACACTTTGATTCCTTCGAAACTCAGCTTACTGAGAAAACCTCTCTTTTTGATCACAGTTCTGATACCAACACTATGTAGTATCATTTATTTTGGTTTCATGGCTTCGGATATGTACATCTCCGAATCTAAATTCATGGTGCGCAGCCCACAGCGCACACAAAGTTCGAATTTGTTGGGGAGCATACTTTCTGGGTCAGGTTTTTCGCGATCACAGGATGACTCACTCTCAGTGCAGGATTACGTTTTATCGCGGGACGCGCTCGAACAGCTCGATTCAAAGTTAAAAATGCGTCAATCCTATACCGATGCAAACATCGATATATTTTCGCGTTTTCCTAATATCTTCGACGATGCTAGTTTTGAATCTTTTTTCAAATACTATGGCAAGCAAGTCTCCATCTCGCACGACAGCGCTTCAAGCATTAGTACGCTAAGGGTTCGTGCATTTGATGCCAAACAATCGCAAGCGATTAACGAAACCTTGCTCAATATGAGCGAAGCCTTGGTTAATCAAATGAACGAGCGCGGCCGGCAAGATTTAATCAAGTTTGCGCAAGCAGAAGCCACCGAAGCTGAACGTGTCGCTAAAGCGGCCGCCCTTTCTCTTGCTGCTTTTCGTAATCAACGCGCAGTGTTTGATCCTGATCGCCAGTCTGTCATCCAGTTTCAACTGATCAGCAAGCTTCAAGATGAGCTTATTGCTACAAAGATGCAGCTGTCTCAAATCAGCGCTCTCACGCCGCAGAATCCACAGATTCCAGTCCTACAAAAACGCAGCTCCGCACTTCAAAAAGAAGTTGACTCTGAAATGGCGAAAATTGCAGGAGGGGGCGGAAATTCATTGACCAATAAAGCAACTGAATTTGAGCGATTATCCTTAGACAGAGCTTTCGCTGAAAGGCAATTGGCTTCTGCAATGGCCTCGCTAGAAAATGCGAAGAATGAGGCGCGCAGAAAAGTTCTCTACCTTGAGCGCATTGTTCAACCCAACTCGCCAGATGTCGCTGTAGAGCCTAAAAGACTTAAAAACATCATTACCACTTTGCTAATGGGCTTAATAGCTTGGGGAATCATCAGCATGCTATCTGCAGGCATTCGCGAACATCAAGACTGACCACGCCAAGTATGAGCGCGACTAATTTTTCAGCATCGTGGATCATCCAAAAAAGAATTGTGCATGCGCTCTTGATGCGAGAGGTGCTAACACGCTTTGGCAGACATAACATCGGCTTTCTATGGTTGTTTGTTGAGCCAATGATTTTTACATTAGGAGTAACAGCACTATGGGCGCTTTCTGGCGCATCACACGGCTCAAGCCTTCCAATAGTCGCCTTTGCTTTAACTGGCTATTCGAGCGTGCTTTTATGGCGTAGTATGCCCGCAAGATGCATCGGTGCAGTGACACCAAATTTAGCTTTAATGTATCACCGCAACGTAAAGATCCAAGATATCTACTTCGCGCGATTGCTATTAGAAATTATCGGTGTAACTATCTCATTCATTGTTCTGTCGATAATATTCATTTATATTGGCTGGATAACTCCACCAGAAGATTATTTAAAAATATTTTTCACTTGTTGAAGAAATTAACTTTGTCTACCTCGTTTATCTCGCCTCCCTGTGAGAATCGCGCCCACTGCAGTGAGATCGGATTTGATGTCCTGCTACTTAGCTGAGACCTGGCTTGTAACCGTCTTCCTTCATGCGACCGAACTGGATCGGATGAGGACTTCGAGAGTTCACAGCTGTGAGCCCGTTGTTGCGGACGGTCATTTATGCCAAAAATCACGAACTTTGCGAATTCGATGCGTTCGCCGCCCGCGGCGACATGATTGTTGTCGAAGACAACGTCGTCCGCCCGGCAGCCATAGGCTTCGGCCGCAAACGCCCCG
>JAAUOI010000279.1 GCA_012036375.1 Allobrachymonas sp.
GGAGATGGTAGCCCCATGCCCGTCTTCAGCTTCATGGGCAAGGCAGCGATGCACCCGCGCCAAGTGCCCTGCTGGATCACACATACGAATGAGCAAACGCACGCCATCATCCGCACCGGCTTTGACCGCAGCCCCATGTTCACCGGCAAGATCGAAGGCGTGGGCCCGCGCTATTGCCCGAGCGTGGAAGACAAAATCAACCGCTTTGCCGACAAAACCTCGCACCAAATCTTCCTCGAACCCGAAGGCTTGGACACGCACGAGGTCTACCCCAACGGCATCTCGACCAGCTTGCCATTTGACATTCAACTGGCCATGATCCGCACGATCAAGGGTCTGGAAAACGCCCACGTCTTGCGCCCAGGCTACGCGATTGAGTACGATTATTTTGACCCGCGCGAGCTATCCTCCAGCTTTGAAACCAAGGCGATTGACGGCTTGTTTTTCGCCGGGCAAATCAATGGCACCACCGGCTATGAAGAAGCCGCCGCGCAAGGCTTGTTTGCCGGCATCAATGCGGCGCTCAAAGTGCGCAGCATGGGTTTTGGCGATGCAGCCAAGTCTGCTGCTGGCAGCATTTCATTTGATGGCGAGCGCTGGTTGCCCGGCCGCTCGGAAGCGTATCTCGGCGTATTGGTGGATGACCTCACGACGCAAGGCGTGAGCGAGCCTTACCGCATGTTCACCAGCCGCGCCGAATACCGGCTGCAACTGCGCGAAGACAACGCCGATGCCCGCCTGACCGAAATTGGCCGCAAGCTCGGACTGGTTGATGACGCTCGCTGGGCATCTTTCAGCCGAAAACTGGAGGCTGTTTCACGTGAAACAGAGCGCCTCAAATCCACTTGGGTGTCGCCGCAGAAACTGCCCGCAGCGGAATCGGAGCGCGTTTTGGGCAAGGCGATTGAGCACGAATACAACTTGTTTGACCTGCTGCGCCGCCCGGGCGTGAGGTATGAAGGCTTGGTTTCGCTCAAGCCAGAAGGCAAAAACGGTTTGGCCAGCCCCGAAGTTTCACATGAAACTTTAGGCGATCTGCGCGATGCAGTTTTAGAGCAGGTTGAAATCGCCGCCAAATACAGCGGCTATATTGACCGCCAGCAAGATGAAGTCAACCGCGCTGCGCACTTTGAGAACTTGAAGCTCCCGTTGGACATCGACTATTTGCAGGTCAGCAGCCTGTCGTTTGAAGCGCGGCAAAAGCTGGCCAAACACCGGCCTGAGACTCTCGGAGCCAAGCCATGCGCGGCATCAGCGGCATCACGCCGGCCAGCATTTCGCTCTTGCTGATTCACCTGAAAAAGGTAAGTTCAGAGGCTTCAATGCCCGTGCGCCTGACGACACCCTTCAAGTGGCCAACGACGCGCAGGCGCAATCGCAGGCCGCGTAAGTCTTTCACTTGTGCGCTGCCTGCCACGAATCCAAGCCAAGGTAGAGAGTCAAAGTGAATCAACAACAGGGATTTTTAACACCACGCAGCATAATGATCGTCGTGATCTTGCTGGTCATGTTGATCGTGCCCCTGTGGTGGCTCAAGGGCAGCGAGAAGAGACAAGCCGCTGAAGTCGCGCGCGAGAAAGCCATCGACACTGCACCGAGTCATGCAGCAGCGCCAGCCCCAACGCCTGCCGCCGTCAACAACCCCGATGCCCATGGCATGAGCTGGGGCATCATGCCTCCGACAAACTGCCCAGCGCGGGCGTGTGGATGAGCTGCCACGGAGAGCCGAAAGAAGGCATTAGCCAGCCGCATGCCGGCAGTTGCAACCCCTATCAAGGCGACGCCTCGTGTCGCTTGGCGCTGCCCGTGCTGTGCATCAAAAAAGATGGCTCCACCCCAGAATCTGCTCTGAGCACAAGCGCTGGCACTTCCGCAGAGCCGCTCAAAGAGCAGCGCGACAAGGACGCGATCACGCCGAACGATGTCATAACGGACGGCTGGGCTGGCGGTAGCGTAGCCAGCACCGAGCCTGTGGCCGGCTTCGTGCTGGCTCGCCCGAAGCTGCGAACGCGCGTTGCGAAAAAGAGCTGGGTTCAGGCTGGCGAATGGCCAGTTTCCATGACGGCTCGGGTGGCAGTCAAACAGGCTGGGGTTTTGTGGCGCAGCGTAGCGCAAGGCTTGATTCGCGCTGGCGCCATTGGGTGCATGTGCGGGATCAACCCGGCAACTGTTGGAACAACAAATAAAGAGGTGATGGTATGGCTTGGTTTCACGTGAAACATCGGGTACGGCATGTGTTGCTACTGGCTCATTTCATGGCTTTGTTGTTAGGTGCTGGTAGCGCCTCCTATGCGCAAAAGATGTACCGATGCCCCAGCCCCGGCGGCGGCACCACGTTTACCGACACACCCTGCGCTACTGGCGCAGGCGGTGAAATCACGGTCAAGCCTGCCGCCGGCGCAACCGGTCATGCTGCCGCACGACCCGATCCACAAACCCGTGGCGCAATGGACAAGAAAGAAGCTGAATTCAATGCCCTGCTCAGCCCAGAATGCCGCCGCGCCCGCCAAGCCCTCCAAGCCAAAGCAGACCAAAAAGGCGGCATGGACGAGCTGATGAAAGAGGGCAACCCAATTTTCAAAGCTTGGGAAAACTGCCAAGGCGAGACCAAGGTCGCGCTAGATAAGCTGCATGCAGACGCGCGAAACCAACGCGCCAACCAAGGCCGAGAGATTGTGCGCAAAAACGAGTGCGCAGCCAAGCAGCATGTACTGAACGAAAAGCGCCAAAAAACCAACACCCTCAATGAAAAGGACCGAGCGGATCTGCGTGTCTTAGAAGACGACATCGCGCTAAATTGCCGCTGATCAGTTTGCCCTCCATCAATGCGGCCTCATGAGTCAGCGCGTCAACTGTTTCACGTGAACCTCGGGTTGAAGCCTCTGTACCCAGCCTACAATCACCCGCTTGAACACCGAAATTTCTCTACTTCACAACGCTGCCGTCCAGTTGGGTGTTGCGCTAACCGATCAGCAAGCCCAGCAACTGCTGGCCTATCGCGACCGCATTGCGCAATGGAACAGGGTCTATAACCTGACCTCTTTGCGCGATCCGGCGCAGATGCTCTCGCATCACATCGTGGATTCTTTGGCTGCCGCGCCGCCTTTGCTGCGGCACTTGCAATCTGCCGACTTGGCTGAGGCCAGCGTGCTCGATGTGGGCTCGGGCGGCGGGCTGCCGGGTGTCGTATTGGCCATTTTGTTGCCGCAGGTGCAGGTGACCTGTGTCGATACAGTGGGTAAAAAGGCCGCCTTTGTTCAGCAGGTGGCAGGCGAGCTGAGGCTCAAAAATTTGCGTGGCGTGCACAGCCGGGTGGAGCAAATGAGCCCAGCGGGGCAGGCTGCGCCGTTTGATGTAATCACCAGCCGAGCCTTTGCCTCGCTCACAGATTTCGTTCAGCTCACGCACATGCACTTGAAACCCCAAGGCGTATGGATGGCGCTCAAAGGCAAAGTGCCCGAGGATGAAATCGCCAACTTGCCAGCCAGCGCCCAAGTGTTTCACGTGGAACAGCTCCAAGTGCCGGGGCTCGATGCCGAGCGCTGTATCGTTTGGATGAAGCCTGAATGAAAAAACTCGCCCCCCATTGTCTGCGCCGGGCTCATTGCAGCAGCCCTTCCGTGCGCACACGCTCAAGCGCCTGCTGCGCTCCAAACCATTGCGAGCATCGAGCTTGCCCGTTACCAAGGCGTTTGGTACCAAGTGGCGCTGTATCCCAACCGCTTCCAAAAAATGTGCGCCAGCAATACGCGGGCGACTTATGCTTTGGAAGAGGGCAACACCGTTCGCGTTACCAACCAATGCCGCACAGCCGAGGGCAAAGAGGTGCAAGCCATTGGCCAAGCCCGCATCGGCAAAGAGGCCGCGATCACCCAAGGCCAGCTCAGCCCACCCAAACTGCAAGTGCGCTTCGCACCGGCTTGGCTCTCATGGCTGCCGATGGTGTGGGGCAATTATTGGGTGATCCAGCTAGGCGCTGATTACCGCTATGCCGTGGTCAGCGAGCCTGAGCGCGAGTTTCTCTGGGTATTGGCGCGGGATACCCAACTCAGTGCCGGGGATTGGTCCGCCATTGAAGCTCGTCTGAGAGAGCAGGGCTACGATCCGGCGCGGTTGGTGCGGGAGAAGCATTGAGCTTTTGCTCGGTTTGTTTGCTTTGGCCTGCAAGTACTTTGTTTTTTTGTTTCTCGGTCAGATGATTGGCACGCTTTGGCCTGCATGCGCCCTGTGCGCAGGGGCTCATGCAGGTTGCGCGGGAGTGACGCGGCACCTGCCGCGATGTTGACGAATGAAAACGCTTTGAGCGTTTTCTAACCCTGTGCTACCAAAATCGCCCCTGCGCACAGGGCGCATGCAGGCCAGTGTTGGCGAGGTTGTACCGTCACCGAGTGATGGGGGCGCGGGTCAACTGTGTT
>JAAUOI010000022.1 GCA_012036375.1 Allobrachymonas sp.
CGCTGGCGGCTTTGCTGGCGCTGTAAGGGCTGTTGGGTTCGTAGGTGTGCTTTTCCGTGAAGGCTGGCGCTCCGGGTAGGAGTGAACCGTATACCTCGTCTGTGGAGACGTGGAGATAGCGAAAACTTTGTTTTTTCTCGGCGGGCAACTGAGTCCAATAGCTGCGTACCGCTTCTAGCAGGCGAAAAGTGCCGACGATATTAGTTTGGATGAAAGCTTCGGGCCCATGAATGGAGCGATCAACATGGCTTTCGGCTGCGAAGTGGACGACAGCAGTGGGCTGATGGGTTTGCAATAGCTGTTCGACCAAAGCGCTGTCGCTGATGTCGCCTTGTACAAAGCTGTGTTGCGTTTGACCTTGTAGCTCGCTTAGATTGTGGAGATTGCCCGCATACGTCAATGCATCCAAATTGATAACTGTGGGGGACTGGGTTTTGCACCAATCTAAAACGAAGTTGGCACCGATGAAGCCTGCTCCGCCTGTGACTAGGATGTTGCTCATGATGCTGATGCTTTGGAAATTGTCTAATCCGTCTGATTTTAACGGGGCAAACCCAGCCATAAAGCCGCCAGCGGTTAACATCCAGAAATGCTTGCAAAACTAATGAGTTTGTTTTTACTGGGTTTGGTGCGTTTGCTCACCGGCGCACAGGCACGTTGGCATGGGTGTCCTCCTAAAGCCGAGCAGCGAATTTATTTTGCCAACCACCAGAGCCATGCGGATTTGGTCATGATTTGGGCGGCTTTGCCGGCAGAATTGCGCGGGATTACGCGGCCGATTGCGGCCAAGGATTATTGGACAAAATCGCCGTTCAAAAAATGGATCACCACCGAGGTGTTCAATGCGGTGTATGTGGAGCGGGAGCGAAAAGCTGATGAGAGTGGGGCGTTTAGCGATCCGCTCGCGCCTTTGATGGAGGCGCTGGCAAACGGAGATTCGATCATTATTTTTCCGGAGGGAACGCGGGGCAATGAGGAGCTGCCACAGCGGTTCAAATCGGGCTTGTATAACTTGGCGTTGAAATTTCCACATGTGGTGCTGATTCCTGCGTGGATCAACAATATTCAGCGCTTGTTACCGAAGGGCGAAGTAGTGCCCGTTCCCGTGCTGTGCAGTGTGACTTTTGGTGCGCCCTTGCATGTGTTGGGTTCTGAGCCGGACGCTACAGTGCCGCTGGAAGATCATGCGGCTTTTGCCGAGCGTTCGCGCAATGCGGTCATCGCCTTGCGGGAGGTGTGAGGCATGAATCAGTTTTTGCGCAATTTATCGGCTTCGCAGCAAGTGGGCTTGTTGTTTTTGGTGTTGTTTGGTCTATTGGCCTTGGCATCGTTGGCTATGTTTGCAGCATCTTTTCGGGAGCGCGAATCAGTTCGCGGACAGGCGTGGCATGCAGAGATCAAGCGCTTGTCAGGATTGCTCAAAACCTCTTGGTTTGTATCCATTATTTTTTGGATTGGATGGGTGCTGGGTGAGACGGTAGCGACTGTTTTATTTGGCATCGTAGCGTTTTTTGCGTTACGTGAATTCATCACGCTGTCTCCAACACGGCGCGGGGATCACCGCAGCTTGATTTTGGCTTTCTTTGTTGTGTTACCCATCCAGTTTTGGCTGGTTGTTAGAGAGCACTTTGATATTTTTACGGTGTTCATTCCGGTGTATGTGTTTCTGGCAATACCCGTGGTGAGCGCATTGGCCAATGATCCGCAACGCTTTTTGGAGCGCAATGCCAAGTTGCAATGGGGCATCATGGTGTGTGTGTATGGTATGAGTCATGTGCCAGCGTTGCTACTATTGGAATTTCCACGTTGGGATGAGCGCAAGAATGCATTCTTGGTGTTTTTCTTGGTATTTGCTGTGCAAACTTGCATGGTGGTGCAACACATTGCGCAGCGCTGGCTTGCCAAACCGCCGCGTGCGCCGCAGATTAGTTCGAGTTTTAATTGGACGAGTTGGTTAATTGGCGTTGCTGTGGGTGGATTGGTCGGTGGCCTAATGTCAGCGATTACACCATTCAAGCCAGGTCAAGCCCTTGCGATGGCACTGATTGCCTGCGCGGCGGGCAGTCTAGGCCATTTGGTGATGAAGGCACTGAAGCGTGATCGAGGCGTGACGAACTGGAGTGGTGCGCCTTCGGTGACGGGTGCAACGGGCTTGCTTGATCGCGTGGACGCGCTGTGTTTTGCAGCGCCCGTGTTCTTTCACTCGGTGCGTTGGTATTTTGATTTATGAGGCTATTTTTTAAGCATTTTGAGCCTCTAGCCGGCATGAAATATGCGTCAAGTGCTATTGTTTTATAGTGCTTATCAGTGTGGATCGCCCTACCCATGCGCATACTCGGCATTGATCCAGGCTTGCAAACCACGGGGTTTGGTGTGGTGGACGTGGCTTCTGAGGGCTTAACTTACGTTGCCAGCGGGACAATCTCGACGACGCATTTGGATCGTGGTCAATTGCCATTGCGGCTCAAAGTGTTGTTTGATGGCGTGCGGGAAGTTGTTGCAACGTATCAACCCGATCATGCGTCGGTAGAAATCGTATTTGTGAACATCAATCCTCAGGCGACGCTTTTGCTCGGGCAAGCACGCGGAGCCTGCGTGACGGCGTTGGTTTCACAAGAGCTACCGGTATCAGAATATACTGCCTTGCAAATGAAACAAGCCATCACGGGGCATGGCAAAGCTGCGAAGCCGCAGGTGCAGGAAATGGTCAAGCGCTTACTGAAACTGCCCGCTTGCTGGCAAAGACGCTGCCGATGCGCTGGGCTTGGCGATTACGCATGCGCATGCCGGCGCTGCGATGGCTCGCTTAGCACAAGCAAGCCCTTTGCAGCGCAAAGCACATGCTGCCTACAAGGCGGGGCGCAGTTATTGAAACATTGAGCCCGTCGGAATTTGACGGGCTCAGTTAAAAGAGATTGTGATCAAGCTGAGTTTTTGTCGGTTGTAGGATCGCTGCCTGACAAACGCGCCATCACTTCTTTTTACCTAACTTACGCACGCTGGCAATTGCAGCCAACTGACGAGCTTGCGGCTTGGATTTACCTGTTTCCCAGTGATACACCGATTGCGCAGAAACACCGAGCAATTGCGCCATTTCATGCGCCGAGAGTTTGAGCTTTTTGCGCAAGGTGGCAAATCCGCCGGAGCGAAAACGCAGCTTAGGCGAATCGGCATCATCCGTTGGCGCGGCAACTCGGGAGCTTCGACCAGTGTTGTTGCCCAAGCGCTTGACCAAAGCTTCGAGCTTTGCAACACGCTTTTTCAGCGCCGTAATCTCCGTACGCGCTTGAGAGCCGGACTTTTTAGCTGGCGTAACCTCAGCGCGGACTTCTTTTTTGGCAATGCGACCGATTTCTTTTTTCAGCAGTATGGAAAATTGACTCATAAGAAAATATTTATTTCGTAATGATAAGACCCAACGAGGAATTTCATTATAGGCGCATAGCTGAAGTTGTGAATCGTTGTTGCTGGTGCTATTAAAAAGGGAGCTTTGGCATGCCGCCAAGCATACTTGGCATGCCTTTCACGCCGCCCATACCCCCCAGTTTTTTCATCATTTTCATCATGCCGCCACCTTTCATTTTTTCATCATGCCACGCATCTGATCAAACTCATTGAGCAAGCGGTTGACCTCCTGAATTTGTACACCTGAGCCTTGCGCTATACGTCGCTTGCGGCTAGCCTTGGTTTTGCCATCGATGAGCAGATTGGGGTTGCGGCGCTCTTTGGCGCTCATGGACTGCAAAATGCCTTCTTTTCGCACAATGTCTTTTTCAGCGCGAGACAGATCCGCCTCAGAGGCTTTGCCGGCGAGCTGACTGGGCAACTTATCCATCAGACTAGAAAGTCCACCCATACCTTTCATTTGCTGAATTTGCTCTAAAAAATCTTGCAGATCAAAACCTTCGCCGCTTTTGAGCTTGGCGGCCATTTTCTGGGCAGAGGCCATGTCCACGTTTTGGGTGACCTGCTCAACCAAAGCCAAAATATCGCCCATGCCCAAAATTCGGCTGGCAAAGCGCTCTGCATCAAATACTTCAAGGCCATCAATTTTTCGCTGATGCCTGCGAATTTGATGGGTACACCTGTGATCTGCTTGACCGACAAGGCAGCTCCACCGCGCGAATCGCCATCGGTCTTGGTCAAGATAATGCCGGTTAAGGGCAGCGCTTCACGGAAAGCTTTGGCCGTGTTGATAGCATCTTGACCTTGCATGGCATCGACCACAAACAAAGTCTCTACCGGATTCAAAATGCCATGAAGCGCTTGAATCTCTTGCATAAGCTGCTGATCAATCGCCAAACGGCCTGCGGTGTCGACCAGCAACACGTCAAAGTAGTGATTTTTCGCGTAAGTCAGCGCATTGCGGGCAATCTCTTCAGGTTTTTGATCGGGCGATGAAGGAAACCATTCTGCGCCAGCCTGCGCCGTGACGGTTTTAAGCTGCTCGATAGCGGCTGGGCGATAGACATCGCCCGAGACGGTCAACACTTTTTTCTTGCGCTTGGTGATCAAATGTTTGGCTAATTTTGCCGTGGTGGTGGTTTTTCCTACACCTTGCAAGCCCGCCATCAAGATCACAGCTGGGGGCTGCGCGGCTAAATTGATGTCGCTGACGCCCTCGCCGATGGTGGCCACCAGTTCTTTGTTGACAATTCCGACTAAAGCCTCGCCCGGTTTGAGCGAACCGACCACTTCTTGACCTAGCGCTTTTCCTTTGACGCGCTCAAGAAACGAGCGCACCACAGGCAGCGCGACATCGGCTTCAAGCAAAGCCATGCGCACCTCGCGCAGCATGTCGGTCACATTCGATTCAGTAATGCGAGCTTGCCCGCTCAAGGTTTTGACCAGTTTGGACAGGCGATCAGTAAGGGCGGAGGCCATGAGGAGGGGCTCGTGCAGAGTTAAACTAAAGAGATGACGATTTTATCGACTGGCTATACCGCAGGATTTTGGGTGCTTGCAGCATTGACACTGCTTGCCTACATCCTGCCTGCTATGAAACACAATCTCGCTGCCTCTATTGTGCGCTCTAGCTTGTTGCTCGCATGGTTGGGGCATGGCATATTGCTTGGAATGGCGCTCGCGGCAGGGCGCTTCGGGTTTGGTCCGGCATTGTCGGTGATGGCCTGGCTGGTGCTTACTGTCTATGCGGTGGAAAACCGCTTGTATCCGCAGATGCGAAGTCGCCGAGCTTTAGCTGCGCTTGGAGCGCTGGCCTTGTTGATGGGCGTGGTCTTTCCTGGTGCGCGAATGGGGGCGATGGCCTCTACTTGGTTGCCCCTGCATGCTGCTTTGGGCATTGCGGCGTACGGCATGTTGGCGATGGCAACAGTACACGCTTGGTTAATGCATGGGGCGGAGGAAAAACTGCGCTTGGCGCAGCAATCTGACACAGGGTTGCCCATCATGGCCTTGGAGCGATTGATGATGAGCTTTGTGATGGTGGCTTGGCTGTTGTTGACGGCGACTTTGTTGGCTGGTTGGTTGTTTGCAGAGGATTTGTACGGTGCTGGGCAAATCTGGAAATGGGATCACAAAACCATTTTCTCCTTGCTAGCTTGGGGTGTGTTGGCCTGTCTGCTCTGGGGGCGCTGGCAATGGGGTTGGCGTGGTAAGCGCGCCTCGCGATGGGTCTATGGCAGCGCGGTTTTGTTATTAATGGCGTATGTGGGCTCGCGCTTTGTGCTTGAAATGATCTTGCAGCGAACGGCTTGAGGAGCGCCATCTATGAAATACGTGCTGGTATTCGTTGTCTTAGCGCTGGCCTTTTGGATGTGGCGTAAAAATCGCTCACCAGGCGCTGCACCACACGATGAGAGGGTCTCTGGCGGAACCCAAATGCATCGATCGAATGCGCCGCCACAGTTAATGGTAACTTGTGCACACTGTGGGTTGCATTTGCCCCAAGCGGAAGCAGTGACAGGTCAGCGCGCTGTGTATTGCAGCCTCGCGCACCGACAAAAAGAGGAAGCCTAATGGCAGAGCCTGTGAGCCGATTCTCGACATTGCTGGAGGCGAACGCGCCAGTCAGTCGCGAATTGGATTTGAGTGATCGTGACAGTGGGCTGCCCAGGTTGTGGCGTGGCTTTATGGCGGCGCGTATTTTGGTGGCGGGGGTGTTGCTGTTGCTGCTGTTGTATTTGCGAGCGGCAGGACAGCCGGCTCAACCAGTGGCTTTGGTGATGTGTTTGGCGTATTTAGCGCTAACAGTGTGGGTGCGTGTGCTGGGGCGGCCCGTACTGCCGGGAGACCGACTGGATCCGCAGTGGCTCGTGACGGTGGGGGCTGACGTTTTGGTTTTTGGCTCATTGCTTTACATGCAAGTGGCCACGATTAATTTCACGCCCTTGTTTGCCTTGCCTGTACTGTTGGCTGCGGTGCTTGGTCCATTGCTGTTGGCCTTGGGTACGGCGGCGGCTGTGACGTTGGCTTTGCTAGTCGATGCTTTGCAATACACGCTCAAGGGAGCGCCCGATGCCACCGCGCGCTATTTCCAAGCGGCGCTCACTGGAGTGGGCTTGTTTGTCGTGGCCTATTTGACGAATCAATTATCGGCACGCTTGGTTCGGCAAGAGCGTGTGGCTCAAGGTAGCGAAATGGCAGCTCGGGCGCAGATTCAAGTCAACCAATTGGTCATTGATAACTTGGGCGACGGTGTGTTGGTAATCGACATGAATGGCGTGGTACATGCGGCGAATCCCGCTGCACGCGAGATGCTCGGAGTGGATATTCATCGTGATAGCGTTTCGGCCAAGCCACCCTTTGTTTTAGCATCGAAAACCTTTTGGGGCGAGCTGGCACAGTTGGCGGCGCACAGCCTGCTTCATCAAACGCCCAACCATGCAGAAATCACTATTACAGATGCTAACCATGCATCGCGCTTATTGCATGTAAAAACGCATCTGGCCATTGTGCCGGGGGCAGCGCAACAGGGTAATTTGTGCGTGATGTTTATGGAGGATTTACGCGAAGTGCAGGCGCGGGTGCGTACCGAAAAACTCGCCGCGATGGGGCGTATGTCAGCTGCTGTGGCGCACGAAATTCGCAATCCACTTTCTGCGATCTCACAAGCTAACGCGTTGCTCGCTGAGGAGATTGGAGATACCAAGCAGCAACAGCTGGTACGTATGGTGGCACAAAATGTACAGCGCCTCACGCGTGTGGTGGACGATGTGTTGGACGTCTCGCGTGCCAAAACAGAGCGACAAGAAGCTGCGTTGCTGCGCGAGCCAGGGCTAGTGATCTCGGGCATTTACAACGATTGGATACAGCAAAATAAAACACAAAATAGCATACTAGCCGGCATAGAATATGCGTCGAATGCTATCGAATTCGAAGCGGATCATTTGCGTCGTGTGTTGGTGAATCTTCTGGACAATGCACTGCGCCATGCTGCGAACAGTAAAGAGGCGATTCGCGTGGAGATCAAAGCTGCGACAGCTGGGCAGGCTGGATTGTTGCTCAGTGTTTGGAGCGAAGGCCCACCACTCGATCCTAGTGTCCAGCGGCATCTGTTTGAGCCTTTTTTTAGTTCACAAAGTCGCTCCAGTGGGCTGGGTTTGTTCATTTGCCGCGAATTATGCATACGCCATGGCGCAAACATTCAATACCAACGTAGCAGCCGTACGCGTATTGACGGGACGCAGCCCGTTCAAGGCAATGAATTCAGCATCCAGATTCGACACAGCATGGAAGTGACGCAGCCACTGGCTGCGATGGCGTATGCGGCCACTACAATGACTTTATGACCGTTAGTTCTCAATTTTCCCCAGCAGATGAACGCGCCGAATTTGTAGCCGGGGGGCGGGTGTTGGTGATCGACGATGAGCCAGATTTGCGCACCTTGTACGAGCTAAGTTTGGCGCGTGAGGGGTATGAGGTAGTCACGGCGGGCAGCGTGGCGCAATCGTTGCAAGAGTTAGGTGCAGGTGCGTTTCATGCGGTAGTGTCTGACATGCAGTTGCCCGATGGACTAGGGCTTGAGGTTTTGCGCCACTTGTCCAGCACGCAGCGGGGTGAGCGTTGTGTTGTGATTACCGCGCACGGTTCGGCAGAAAATGCGGTCGAAGCCTTGAAGGCAGGTGCGTTTGACTACCTGACCAAGCCAGTTGATCTCAAACAATTTCGCTCGGTGGTGGCGCAAGCTGTTCGGTTAGGCAGGCAAGCGCACCGCTCAAAATCGTCGCAAGACATACCCATGAGTTCGTTGGTGATCAACAATGCAGAATCTTCTGTATTTGTTGCTGATGCTGGCCAGCAGCGTGCCCAGGCTGCGCTCTCGGCCATCGTGGGCTCTTCAGAAGTCATGACACAGTTGCGCTCGCGTATTGCCAAAGTCGCGCGCAGCATGGCGCCAGTGCTGATTCAAGGTGAGTCTGGGACAGGAAAAGAATTGGTCGCACGCGCGATTCATGCGTGCAGTCATCGCAGCGAAGGATCTTTTGTTGCGGTCAACTGCGGTGCTATCCCTGAGCATTTGCTGGAGGCTGAATTCTTTGGCGCACGCAAAGGTTCTTACACAGGTGCGCAAACGGATCGCATCGGTTTTTTCCAAGCGGCTCAGGGGGGTACCTTATTTTTAGATGAAGTGGGCGATTTGCCCATGGCAATGCAAGCCAAACTGCTGCGCGCGATTCAAGAACGCTGTATTCGCGCACTGGGAGATACCCAAGAGCTGCCTGTGAATGTGCGCATTGTCAGCGCTACCCATCGCAATTTGGCTGCGATGGTGGCCGAGCAACAATTCCGGCAAGACCTGTTCTATCGGCTTAATGTCATTGATATTGGGCTTGCGCCTTTGCGTGAACGTATGGACGATTTGCCTGAGCTTGTTGCGAGTTTGCTGGCGCGTATTGCTCAAGAATCGCAACTGCCAGTAACACAAGACGTTGAGCCCCTGCTGGTGCAGTTGCAAAGTCTGTCTTTGCCCGGGAATGTCCGTGAACTGGAAAACCTATTGCATCGCGCTTTTGCGTTATCAGACGGACAAAGTCTCTTGTTGGATATTCCGAATCACGGGCACAACGGCTTGCGCCATGAGGCGCTTGAGCACAGCAGTGTTTCACACATTCCGGCGCAACAAGCAGGGCACAAACAACTACCCGCGGACCCTGCACAAGCTCTGCCGCAAGATCTGCAAGCCCACTTGGATGAGCAAGAGCGCCAAATTATCGTGCGTGCCTTGCGAGACACCGGCTTCAATCGAACGGCTGCTGCTGCACGCCTCGGGATGAGTCTCAGGCAGATTCGCTACCGTATGTCTCGGTTAGGCATCGAAGATCGCGATGCAGCTGCCTGAGTTGACGGACAGTTCCCCAACTGTTGCGAGCAGCACAGGCTGGCTCGCAGGTATTGCGCATGAGATCTCGCCTAATTTCGGGTCTCGACCCGCCGGGGTGTTGATCGACACCGTGATCGTGCATTCCATCAGCTTGCCGCCTGGACAGTTCGGTGGCATGGAGGTACATGATTTGTTTTTAAACCGCTTAAATTGGCAGGCGCATCCTTATTATCAGCAAATCCAAGGCATTGCGGTATCGGCTCATTTTTTTATTCGCAGGACAGGTCAAGTGACGCAGTTCGTCAGTTGCGAGGATCGTGCATGGCATGCGGGTATTTCTCATTTTCAGGGACGTGATAATTGCAATGATTTTTCGATTGGTATCGAGTTGGAGGGCTTGGAGGGTGATGCGTTTGAACCTGCTCAATACGCGCGTTTAGCTGATTTGCTCCAGCAACTTCGGCAGACCTACCCGATTGACTATGTGGTTGGCCATGAGCATGTGGCACCTGGTCGTAAAAATGATCCTGGTGTGGGCTTTGATTGGAGGCGTCTGCAAGCCACTGTTGCGTGGCCGCTTCAGTGTTTTCCCGTGCTATCAAATTTGAGTCAAGTGTGATTTATTTCATGTGGCGAATCACTTGGTTTGGCTCCGCTAGCTGGTGCTAGTTGTGCGCAGTCTAGATTCGGCGCAGCATTGCGCTGAAAAATGTCTGGTAAGCCGCATGCCTCTTGACTTTAAAACATTAGACTCAATGCACACGTGGTTCAGAGCCTGATTGACCTTGTTTCGGCGGTGATCACAGGCGCAATCATCTTCAAAAAATGAATGGCGCATTACACCAAAAGTACTCTCAGGTACGCGTCATCTCTTGTTTTTTTATTGTGTTTTTTTGCTTCAAAACAGATGACACCCAGCTCGACACGCATCTGAGCCGATACACTACCTATAGTGTCTTGCCAAAGCTCCAAACACTAGATATAGTGTCGGAGTTAGAGTTGTAGCTGTAGATTTGATAGCATAAAAACCTGTCCTCATCAGCAGTTTCGACGAAGACTCACAATTATCCGAGCGATTTATTTTGGCCACTCCACTGAGTGGCATCATGTTCGATTTATACCTACGAGGAAACAATGCAAACAGCGACCACTTCCCTCAGCCAATCCGTGTCTTATCTGGCCGTTGATGCTTTGCCTACGGCCAACGCTACGCCAGTACTTGCACAGCCCTACGCCAATTACCAAATCATTCGCCGCAATGGCGCGGTAGTGCCCTTTGAGCCCAGCAAGATTGCCGTGGCCATGATGAAGGCTTTCTTGGCGGTTCATGGCACGCAAGGTGCGGCCTCAGCCAGCGTGCGCGAAGCGGTTGAAGCTTTGACCAGCAATGTGGTCAAAGCCTTGCTGCGCTCGCGTCCTGGCGGCGGCACCTTCCATATTGAAGATGTGCAAGATCAAGTGGAGTTGGGTTTGATGCGTGGCGAGCACCATGAGGTAGCGCGCGCTTATGTGCTGTACCGTGAACGTCGCTCACAAGAGCGCGCTAAAGCGCCAGCAGCAACGGTTAGTACACCCACGCTTCACGTCTTGGACTCGGGCAAACGTGTGCCTTTGGATCTCGCGGCCTTACAGGTGCTGGTGAAGTCAGCCTGTGCGAATTTGTCGCCTGATGTCAGCCCCGAGCCGATTTTGGCCGAGACCATGCGCAATTTGTACGATGGCGTGCCGGTTGATGAGGTCTACAAAGCCTCTATCTTGGCCGCGCGTACCTTGATTGAAAAAGAGCCTGATTACACCTTCGTCACCTCGCGTTTGCTGCTGCACACGATCCGCAAAGAAATTATCGGTAAGGAAACCACACAGCCTGAAATGGCGGAGCTGTATGTGGATTATTTCCCGCGTTTCATTCGCAAAGGCGTTGAAAACGAGTTGCTGGACGAGAAGCTGGAGCAATTTGACCTCAAGCGACTGGGCGCAGCGCTTAAACCTGAGCGTGATTTGCAGTTTGATTACCTCGGCCTGCAAACCCTGTATGACCGCTACTTCCTCCATGTGCGCAAAACCCGCATTGAAATGCCGCAAGCATTCTTCATGCGTGTGGCCATGGGCTTGGCGCTCAACGAAATCGACCGTGAGACACGAGCCATCGAGTTCTACGAAGTACTCTCCAGTTTCGATTTCATGAGCAGTACACCAACCCTGTTCAACAGCGGCACACTGCGTTCTCAATTGTCTAGCTGCTATCTGACCACCGTACCAGACCATTTGGATGGGATTTATGAGTCCATCAAAGAAAACGCGCTGTTGTCCAAATTTGCTGGCGGTTTGGGCAATGACTGGACACGTGTTCGTGCTATGGGTTCTCATATCAAGGGCACCAATGGCGAGTCGCAGGGGGTTGTGCCTTTCCTCAAAGTGGTGAACGATACAGCAGTGGCAGTGAACCAAGGTGGCAAGCGCAAAGGCGCAGTGTGCACTTACCTTGAAACTTGGCATCTTGATATTGAAGAGTTCTTGGAGTTGCGTAAAAACACCGGCGATGATCGCCGCCGCACCCACGATATGAATACGGCCAATTGGATTCCCGATCTGTTCATGCGCCGCGTGATGGAAAAAGGCGAGTGGACCTTGTTCTCGCCTGCCGATGCGCCTGATCTGCACGATTTGTTTGGCGCAGCGTTTGAGAAAGTTTATGTGGCCTATGAGCAAAAAGCAGCCTCGGGGCAGCTCAAGCTCAGCAAGAAAGTGCAAGCAGCTGATCTGTGGCGCAAGATGCTGACCATGTTGTTTGAAACCGGTCATCCTTGGATCACTTACAAAGACGCTTGCAATGTGCGCTCACCACAACAGCATGTGGGCGTGGTTCACTCTTCTAATTTGTGCACTGAGATCACGCTCAACACGTCTGACACCGAAACGGCGGTTTGCAATCTAGGCTCGGTCAACTTGGTGCAGCACCTGAAAATGGTGCAAATGGTAAAGAGCTCGATCACGCCAAGCTTCAAAAGACCATCACCACCGCCATGCGCATGTTGGACAATGTGATTGACATCAATTACTACGCCGTGAAAAAAGCACGTGACTCCAATATGCGTCACCGCCCCGTGGGCTTGGGGCTCATGTCTTTCCAAGACTGTCTGTATGAAATGCGCATGCCTTATGGCAGCGATGCAGCCGTGCAGTTTGCCGATGAGTCCATGGAAGCGATTTGCTACTACGCTTACTGGGCCTCCACCGAGCTTGCGAAAGAGCGTGGCAAATACGCCACCTACAAAGATTCCTTGTGGGATCGCGGTATTCTGCCTTTGGATACCTTGGACTTGCTGGCTAAGGAGCGCGGCGGCTATGTTGAAGTGGATCGCTCCGCCACTTTGGACTGGGATGCACTGCGCAAAAAAATCGCGCAAGACGGCATGCGCAATTCCAACTGCGTCGCAATTGCGCCCACCGCCACGATTTCCAACATCATCGGCGTAGATGCCTGCATCGAGCCTTGCTTTGGCAATCTATCGGTCAAGTCCAACCTGTCGGGTGAATTCACCGTAATCAACCATTATTTGGTGCGCGACTTGAAGCGCCTTGGCTTGTGGGATGACGTGATGGTGGTGGATCTCAAGCACTATGACGGATCCTTGCGTCCGATTGACCGCGTGCCGCAAGATGTCAAGGCTTTGTACGCTACCGCATTTGAAGTCGACACCAAGTGGATCATTGAAGCAGCTGCGCGTCGCCAGAAGTGGATTGACCAAGCACAGTCGCTCAATATTTATATGGCAGGTGCTTCGGGTAAGAAGTTGGATGACACCTACAAGCTCGCTTGGTTGCGTGGCCTTAAAACCACCTACTACCTGCGCACAGTCGGTGCCACACACGCAGAAAAATCAACCGTCACATCGAGCCAGCTCAATGCAGTGTCTTCTGGCGCCGGCTCGGGTTCTGTGGCAAGGTCTGCATCTGCTAAGCCAGCGATGAGTGCGATGGAAGCCGCCGCTGCAGCAGCGCAAGCGCAGTTGTCTTCATCACCTGCGACAGACATCAAGTTCTGTGGTGTGGATGATCCAACCTGCGAGGCTTGTCAGTAAGCCTAATGAAGAAGTTTCACATCGATTTTGAGCGCTATTGAATTCATAGCAACCAAAAATCGGTGCGATGAATGCATCAAAACGATGCAAATGTGCAACAAATCACGGAGCGAATGATGCGCAAGTCTTGCATGTGTGATCAAAATGATTGCATTGCTGCGCATCTGCTCTCATAATCGGAGCATTGTTTATGTTGACCTGGGACGAAGAAGTCAAACCCGCACTGCAAAACATTCCATCTGGTGATCGCCTCGCGAGTCACCTGGATGCTTTGCCCTCTCGCTGCAATCGCTCAAGAGCGATTGAGCGAGCGCCGTACTTTGGATGATGGTGCGCCTGTTCCCGCAAATTTTGCGGCTGTTGCGCAAGCTGCTGATCACACCAACCAAGCCACCACGCATCGCCGCGTGAATGCTGCTGACAAGCGCATCATCAACGGCGCGACTGATGTGAACCAGCTGGTGCCCTTCAAATACAAATGGGCTTGGGAAAAATATTTGGCCACTTGCGCGAATCACTGGATGCCACAAGAGATCAACATGACGCGCGACATCGCCTTGTGGAAAGATCCCAATGGCCTGACGGATGACGAGCGCCGCTTGATCAAGCGCAATTTGGGATTTTTTGTGACAGCCGATTCTTTGGCTGCCAACAATATTGTGCTGGGCAGCTATCGCCACATCACTGCGCCTGAATGCCGCCAATTCTTGCTGCGCCAAGCTTTTGAAGAGGCGATTCATACCCATGCCTACCAATACATCGTGGAATCGCTGGGCTTGGATGAGAGCGAAATCTTCAATGCTTACCATGAAGTTTCGAGTATTCGCAACAAAGATGAATTCTTGATTCCCTTCATTGACACGCTGACCAATCCACATTTCGTCACTGGCACGCCAGAAAATGACCAAAACTCTTGAAGAGCTTGATTGTGTTTGCCTGTTTGATGGAAGGCTTGTTCTTCTATGTGGGCTTCACGCAGATTCTAGCCTTGGGTCGCCAAAACAAAATGATGGGTGCAGCTGAGCAGTATCAATACATCTTGCGCGATGAGTCCATGCACTGCAATTTCGGTATTGATTTGATTAACCAGATCAAGCTGGAGAATCCGCATTTATGGACGGCAGAGTTCAAAGCAGAAATCAATGCGCTCTTCATGAAGGCCGTTGAGCTTGAGTATGCATACGCTGAAGACACCATGCCGCGTGGCGTGTTGGGCTTGAATGCATCCATGTTTAAAGGCTATTTGCGCTATATCGCCAATCGCCGTGCGGTGCAAATTGGTTTGGAAGAATTGTTCCCTGGGGAAGAAAATCCTTTCCCATGGATGAGTGAAATGATTGACTTGAAGAAAGAACGTAATTTCTTCGAGACACGTGTGATTGAGTACCAATCGGGCGGTGCGCTGTCTTGGGATTGAGCTGCGGATTTTGCAGCAAGTCTTTTGAGGCAGTAAACGGCGAGATTGGTGTTCAGACTAGTTAAAGCTCAACATAGAGCTGACTAGTCAAACCTATTCAGGATGTTGGGTATTTTGTCCAACGTTTTGAATCGCTTGGTGCACATCCGTGCGCGAAGTGTTTTTACTGTTGATCCGTAAACTAGATCTAGGAGAAACAATCATGGCAACTGCGAAAAAAGCTCCGGCAAAAAAAGCCGCTGCAAAGAAACCTGCTGCAAAAAAGCAGCAGCTAAGAAACCTGCTGCAAAAAAGTAGCGAAAAAAGCTCCAGCGAAAAAAGCTGCTGCTAAGAAAGTAGCGAAAAAGCTGCTGCTAAAAAGCCAGCCGCTAAAAGCCTGCTGCTAAAAAAGCCGCTAAAAAGCCTGCTGCTAAGAAAGCAGCGAAAGCACCCGCTGCCCCTGCGGCGAAGACCACTCTGAACCCGCAGGCAGCATGGCCGTTTCCAACGGCTAGTAAGCCTTAAACAGGTTTTGAGCTGAATAAAAACCCGCCGCGAAAGTGGCGGGTTTTTTTATGGTGGCGCGTGTCAGCTGCTGCTGTTATGACGCCGAGGCAGTTAAGAGCCGAGCGAAAGACCGCCGGGGAAGATCTTGAGCAGAAGTGTCGTCATCACCAAGTAGCGCAAAAATTTTCCAATCAGCATATAGCAGACACAAGGCCAAAATGGCAGACGCAGCCAACCGGCGACTGCGCACAAGGGATCGCCAACACCGGGCAACCATGACAGTAGGCAGGCTTTAGGCCCGAGCTTTTCCAGCCATTGCAGAGCCTTGAGATGCACGCTGTGACCTTTGTATTTGTCAACCGCTTTGTGCGCACCATAACCCATCCACCAATCAATCGCGCCGCCAATCGTGTTGCCTGCTGTAGCCACCAAAATCGCGGCCCAAAACAATTCAGGATTGAGTTTGATCAAACCAAATACGGCTGGCTCAGAGCCTAGGGGCAAGAGCGTCGCAGAAATGATTGAAATGAAAAATACAGTGCTCAGGCCGAATTGAGGCAATGCTAACCAAGAGAGCGCGGCGTTGAGCCAATCGGGTAAGTTTTCCATATCGTGAGAGAAGCTCAGAGTATACTCGTGCCTCTTTTTTCAGCAATTGAATCGCGCCGTATTTCCTATGAACACCGAGCTTTTAGGCCTCAAGATTGGGCACTACCAGCTGCCCAATCCGGTGTTTGCGGCGCCGATGGCGGGGGTGACGGACTTGCCGTTTCGCAAGCTCTGCAAACATTTGGCGCGGGCTATGCGGTCAGTGAGATGGTGACTTCGCGCAAGGATTTGTGGGCGAGTCTGAAAACTTCGCGCCGCGCCAATCACGAGGGTGAGAGTGCGCCCATTGCGGTGCAGATCGCAGGCACCGATGCGCAGATGATGCATGAGGCTGCGGCCTACAACATCGACAAAGGCGCGCAGATCATCGACATCAACATGGGCTGCCCGACCAAGAAGGTCTGCAACAAATGGGCGGGCTCAGCCTTGATGCAAGATGAAGCTTTGG
Source organism: Allobrachymonas sp. (assembly GCA_012036375.1). GTDB lineage: Bacteria > Pseudomonadota > Gammaproteobacteria > Burkholderiales > Burkholderiaceae_C > JANMDU01. Next base: position 16,326 of record JAAUOI010000022.1, read on the forward strand.
CATTAGAAATTATTCAAGCGGTGGTGAAAGCGGCTGAGCCACACAAGGTACCCGTCACGCTCAAGATGCGCACAGGCTGGTGCGCCACGCATAAAAATGCGCTGAACATTGCATTGGCCGCGCAAGACGCTGGCATTCAAATGCTCACGGTGCACGGCCGCACGCGCGAGCAGGGCTACAAAGGCCAAGCGGAATATGACACGATGGCTGAGATCAAAGCCGTTTGCGCATCCCGATGGTAGCCAATGGCGATGTGGATTCGCCCGAGAAAGCGAAGTATGTGCTGACCTACACGGGGGGCGGATGCGGTGATGATTGGCCGCGCGGCGCAAGGCAGGCCGTGGATTTTTCGTGAGATCACACATTTTTTGCAAACGGGGCAGCACTTAGCGCCGCCCTTGGTGGCCGAGCTGCGACGCGTGTTGCTCGCACATTTGCTCGAGCATTACGCGCTGTATGGCGAGTTCACCGGCGTGCGCAGTGCGCGCAAGCATATTGGTTGGTATGTGCGTGAGCTGCCGGGCGGTGAAGCATTTCGCCAGCGGATGAATGCAATTGAGGATGCGCAACTGCAGCATCAAGCGGTGGCAGATTATTTGGATGAGTTGGCGACAACGATGGATCGCTTGCCAGAGAATCTTGCGCAAGTGATAGAACAAGAAACGATGGAAGAGAACGAGGTA
>JAAUOI010000280.1 GCA_012036375.1 Allobrachymonas sp.
GGGTGCATTAGCCGTACTTCGCGGCAACCTTGCGCCGAATGGCTGCGTGATCAAGCCCAGTGCCTGCAGCCCGAAATTCTTTGAGCACACGGGGCCTGCGCTGGTGTTTGACGATTACCCGAGCCTCAAAAAAGCCACCGAAGATCCGGATTTAGACGTGACGGAAGATCACATCATCCTCCTGCGCAACGCCGGCCCGCAAGGCGGCCCTGGTATGCCAGAGTGGGGTATGGTGCCGATTCCCACCAAGTTGGTGAAGCAGGGCGTGCGCGATATGCTGCGCATCTCCGATGCTCGCATGAGCGGCACGAGCTATGGCGCTTGTATTTTGCATGTGAGCCCTGAGAGCTATATCGGCGGGCCTTTGGCCTTGGTGCAAAACGGCGATCTCATCACGGTGAACGTGCCCGAGCGCACAATTCATTTGGAAGTGACAGAAGCCGAGCTTGCCAAACGCAAAGCTGCATGGACGCCGCCCGCCAAACGCTTCGAGCGCGGCTACGGCCATATGTTCACTCAACATATTTTGCAAGCCGATCAAGGCTGCGATTTTGATTATTTGGAAACCAGCTTTGGTGCTCCTGTTCCCGAACCGGTGATTTACTGATCATGAACCCAACAACAAAAACCAAGCTGATGACCGTCAGCACCGCCACGCTCTGCACCGCCCTCTTCAAACGCGGCTTGCGCAACCAGTTCATTCAAGACGTGCGCCCGCTCGATCCGAACAAAGCCAATATGGTGGGTGAGGCTTTCACCTTGCGCTACATTCCGGCGCGTGAAGATTTAAACCCTATTAGCGTCTTCCAAGATCGCGCCCATCCACAGCGTGTCGCCGTCGAGCAATGCCCACCGGGCGCGGTGATGGTGTTTGACAGTCGCAAGGGATGCCCGCGCCGCCAGCGCCAGGCTCTATTCTTGTGAGCCGCCTCATGGTGCGCGGCTGCGCGGGTGTGGTGACGGACGGCGGTTTCCGTGACTCGCCAGAAATTGCCGCGCTGGCTATCCCCGCCTATCACCACCGCCCCAGCGCGCCCACCAATCTCACGCTGCACCAAGCGCTGGACATCAACGTGCCGATTGGCTGCGGCGATGTCGCCGTGTGGCCAGGCGATGTGATGGTGGGCGACAAAGAAGGCGTGATTGTGATTCCCGCAGGAATAGCTGATGACATCGCGCAAGAAGCGGTGCAGATGACCGCCTTTGAAGATTTCGTGACCGAGATGGTGGTGAAAGAAGGCCGCAGCATTCTGGGTCTGTATCCACCGACTGAGCAGAAAAGCAAAGACGATTTTGAGCAGTGGATGATGACGAACGCTGCGCGATACCCGTTGTAAGAGGCTATCCGCAGTTGCTATAAATAGCATAGCACTCTGCGCATATTTTATGCCGGCGAACTGCTCAAAACGCTTAAAAAACGGAAGGTGAGCGCTCAGGGACGCTTGCCAAACTCTGCTGTGCCGCGCGTCCATCTGTGGGCTTGCTCGCTCAAAGTGAATCCAAAACCAGGCCGATCTGGCAAATGCATGCGTCCGTTCTTGAGCATGAGCTGCTCGTTGAACAGTGGAGCGAGCCATTCGAAATGTTCAAGCCAACTCTCACGCGGGTAGGCGGCGGAGAGGTGCAAATGAATTTCCATCGCGAAATGCGGGGCGAGCATGCGGCCTTTGTAATCGGCCAGTTGCATGATTTGCAGGAAGGGGCTGATGCCGCCAACGCGCGGTGCATCGGGCTGAATGAAATCGGTGCCGGCTTCGATGAGCTGCGCATGTTCATTGAAGCTGGTGAGCATTTCGCCTGTGGCAATCGGCGTATCAAAACGCTGGGCGAGTTGGCCGTGGCCTTCAAAATCCATCGCGTCCAGTGGCTCTTCGATCCAGGTGAGGTCGTATTCTTCCAAGGCGCGGCAGGCCCGCGTGGCGCTGATGCGATCCCACTGCTGATTGGCATCCACCATGAGCGGAAAGCCATCGCCCAGCAGCTTGCGCACGCTGCTCACGCGCTCAATGTCCACCTTCAAATCGGGGTGTCCCACTTTGAGCTTGATGCCGCCAATGCCGCTTTCGCGTGAAATCTCCACGTTTTTCAGCACCTGAGGAAGCGGCGTATGCAAGAAGCCGCCTGAGGTGTTGTAGCACAGCACGCTGTCGCGATGCGCACCGAGCAGCTTGGCCAGAGGCAGGCCAGCGCGTTTGGCCTTCAAATCCCAAAGCGCCGTGTCAAACGGTGAAATCGCCTGACTCGTCAAACCACTGCGCCCCATGCTGGCACCAGACCACATGAGCTTCGTCCAGAGTTTGGCGATGTCGTTCGCATCTTCGCCAATCGCATTCGGTGCAATCTCTTGCGCATGTGCAAACAGCCCCGGCCCGCCCGCGCGTTTGCTGTAGCCAAAGCCGATGCCGCTCGCGCCGCTTTGCGCGGTGATCTCGCAAAAATAAAGGCGATCTCCGTCATGGGCTTTTGCCGCCCCGTCAGCACCTTGGCATCGCTCACGGGCATGGCCAGTGGCAAGACGCAATGCGAAAGCTTGATGTGGGCGATGCGGTCAGCGGAGTCGGTGGCCGTTTGTGCACTCAAGTCGTTGGCGTAGGAGACGATATTGGATTCGACGGACATGATCAGAAAGAAAAAAATCGTTAAGAAAAAGTTTGGCGCTCGGCTAAAGCACGGCGTTGGCGCTCGCGGCCATTGCCCAGATGCAAGCGCATGGCCGCGCGAGCGGCTTCAATATCTTGCCGCGCGATACCTTCGTAAATATGCTCGTGCTCTTGATTGACACGATGCAGGTAAGCGATTAACTCAGGCGCGGGGTATTGCGCAGTATTGAGCCGTGTGCGCGGCAGCAATGTGCTGCCTAAGTGGCTCATCACGTCCACAAAATAGCGGTTACCTGTGGCGCGGGCAATCGTCAGGTGGAATTGAATATCGGGCGCAACGGTGTCGCCGCCCTGATCGATGTTGGCTTCAAATTCATCGAGCGCGCGGCGCATCGCTGCCAAGTGCTCTTCGCTGCGCCGCTGTGCTGCCAAGCCCGCCGCTTCCGTCTCAAGGCTCACGCGCAACTCAAGGATGGCCAACACGTCCATCGACGTGGCAATGTCATTCGGGTTGATGCGAAAACTGGTGTTAGTGCGATGCTCCAGCACAAAAGTGCCTATGCCGTGTTGCGTATCAACCCAACCAGCGGCTTGTAATTTGGAAATGGCTTCGCGCACCACCGTGCGGCTGACGCCATACTCGCTCACAAACTCGGCCTCTGAGGGCATTTTGTCGCCGGCCTTGAGTTGCCCAGATCGGATGCGTTCCTCAATCTGCTCCACCATGACTTGAGCCAATGAGCGCTGGCGTTTGCGCTCCACGGGTACTGCAGGCGAGGTTTTCACTGAGAGGGAGTTAAGCGTGGAAATGCTCATGATGAATCAATCTGATGTGTCGATCAGTCGAGTGATTGTGTACCCAACGCTTCGATCAATTGCCGCAGTTCAGATTCTTCGCCTGTACTGAGGTCAGTCAGCGGCAGGCGAACCGGGCCCGCGCTGTGCCCCACAATCCGCGCACCTGCCTTGACGATACTGACCGCATAGCCCGCGCCTTTGTTGCGGATGGCCAAATAGGGCAAGAAGAAAGTTTTCAGCAAACGATCTTGCGTGGCGCGATCATCGTCTCGAACAGCCGCGTAAAACGCCCATCGCCGTTTTGGGAATGAAGTTGAACACGGCAGAGGAATAAACGGGTGTGCCCAGGGCCTTGTAGGCGGCGGCATAGACCTCGGCTGTGGGCAAACCGCCCAAATAAGAGAAGCGATTGCCCATGCGTTGATAAATCGACACCATGAGCTCAATATCGCCAATGCCATCTTTGAAGCCAATCAAATTGGGGCAACGATCAGCCAGCATGGCGAGCGTCTCAGGCAGCAAGCGGCAAGCACCTCGGTTATAAACAATCACGCCCAAGCGCGTGCTGCGGCACACCGCCTCCACGTGTGCAGCCAAGCCTGCTTGGCCTGCTTCGGTCAAATAGTGGGGCAACAGCAAGAGCCCAGCCGCGCCGGCCTTTTCGGCTTCTTGCGCACATTGAATGGCAAAACGGGTTGGGCCGCCTGCGCCTGCAATGATGGGCACTTGTTGGCCACACACCTGCACAGCTTTGGCGATGATGCGCGGGTATTCATCGGCGGTGAGTGAGAAAAATTCACCCGTGCCGCCTGCGGCAAACAAGGCGGTTGCGCCATAGGGCATGAGCCATTCCAAGCGACGCGCATAGCCTTGGGGCTCGAAGTCACCTGTCGCATCAAAATCTGTAAGGGGAAAGGACAGCAATCCGCTGGACAAAACATGTTGGAGTTGGTCGTGCTGCATAAATGATGTGAATGAACTTGAAGGACGAATCGAATAACTC
>JAAUOI010000281.1 GCA_012036375.1 Allobrachymonas sp.
GCCATGCGCACCTCTGATGTACGGCTCAGGCGCGGTGTATCTCGCATCCCCCTTCGCTCGTACCTTTGGCCGAATGTGAACTGGACGCCGGATACCCAAAAATCCAAGCGCGTGGATTTGAATACTTTGACGAAAGAAGAAGTGAGCAGCTGGCAGCCCGGCCAAACCCTGCTGCTCAACGGCAAAATGCTCACCGGCCGCGATGCCGCCCACAAACGCATCCAAACCATGCTCGCCGCTGGCGAAAAGCTCCCCGTCGATTTCACCAACCGCGTGATCTATTACGTCGGCCCCGTTGACCCCGTCAAAGGCGAAGCCGTCGGCCCCGCAGGCCCGACCACGGCGACGCGCATGGACAGCTTCACAGAAATGATGCTCGCGCAAACCGGCCTCATCAGCATGGTCGGCAAAGCCGAGCGCGGGCCTGTCGCTATCGAAGCCATCAAAAACACAAGAGCGCCTACCTCATGGCCGTCGGCGGCGCAGCCTACCTCGTCTCCAAAGCCATCAAAACCGCCAAGGTCGTCGGCTTTGCAGACTTGGGTATGGAAGCGATTTATGAATTCGACGTGGTGGATATGCCCGTCACGGTGGCGGTCGATTCTGGCGGCACGAGTGCTCATATCACCGGGCCTGCGGAGTGGCAGAAGAAGATTGCTGAATCGGTAAAAACTGGGGAGTTCAAGGGCATTTCCGTTTCGGCAGCCTAAATCTCATAAATATTTGATTTAAAACAATTTCCACCTGTTCATATTGAAAAATTAAAATTCAGGTGGAAATTTAATATAATCAATGATGATGGATATAAAAAGCACTGATTTCACCCCCTTTACGGTTGACGCACAAAGAATCGCCGCCAATCTTGAGCAAAGCTACTTTGCTTGGCTAGATGCTCAAAGGCAATTGGCTGATTTACCCAGCTCCATGTTTTGGGTTCGTAAGCAAGAGACGGATTATTTGCACATCAAGCAAACAACGCGCGACAACGGTACCAGTATCGGCGCGCGCAGCGAGCAAACAGAGCAGCAGTTAGAGCAATATCTGAAGCAGCGCAGTGAGCTGGAGGAGCGCGTCACATCGCTATCTCAGTTGCTCCAAGAGCGAGGAAAGCTCTACCGCATGAAAGCATTGCGGCTTCCCTTCATCGCTGATGCCCCTGTGCATATCCTGCGTCAGCTAGATATTGATGAGCTGCTTGGGCTGGACGTGATCGTCGTTGGCACAAACGCATTTGCAGCCTACGAATTGCTAGCCGGTGCAAAATTTCCGGGTGGCAACGAAACGACCGAAGATTTTGATATGGCCTGGTGTCGAGACACCAAAGCATCTTTAGCCGCGCTAGCCCCGCGCACCCGCAGCAGCCCGAAGAAAACTGTGTTTGCCTCGCTTCGCGCCGTCGATAGCAGCTATGCCATCAACCGCGCAAAGCAGTATCAAGCGATCAACAAGGCTGGCTATGAAGTTGAGCTGCTCGCAGCCCCCAGCACGCATCCCATTCCCAAAACGGAAGCCTTCAATCCCATGGCTACCTTGGTTGAGCAAGAGTGGCTGCTGATGGGCGATCCCTTAAGCGCGGTGCTCACCTCCCAAAGCGGCATCGCCTGCCAACTCGTCGTGCCAGACCCGCGCTATATGGCGCTGCACAAGCTTTGGCTGTCAAAAAAACCCATGCGCAATAAAAACAAAATCGACAAAGACAATCGCCAAGGCACAGTGCTGCTAGAAGCGGTCAGACATTTTTTTACGACCAGCCATCCGCTTAACGTCGATTTCATTTTTTCATTGCCCGGCGAACTTCGCCCAATCTTTGACGATTGGTGCGCCCAGCGCCAATTCGTCCCAGCGCCTTGAGGGAACTGCAGCAAATCCTGATCTGGGATCGCGGCATACTTGAGTGTCTGAATAACTGAGCCTCATGCATCTGCCCCGCATCCTCCTCGCCCTCGCATTGCTGCTCTGCCATGCAGCCAGCAGCGGCATGCAAGGGTCAATTTTTGAGGCTAAATCAGCCTCTACCCGGCAAGAAACCTGCGCTGAGTGCTATGAAAAAGATACTTTCGATAACGAATCTGAGACTTGCGAAAACACAGATCAATCCGGCAGCCAAGCAGGCCAAGACCAGCGCCTGACTTATGAAAAAGTCACCGACATCTTCACCAGCCAGCGCCAGCAAAACCTCATTCACCTCACGCTAGACAACGGCCAGCAGCTCACCGCCACAGAAGGCCACCCCTTCCTCACCAGCGAAGGCTGGCGAGATGCCGTGCTGCTTAAGAGGGGCGGCAAGCTGCTCATCAAAGGTGAAAGCGAAGCAGACCGGGCTGCAACGCTAGAAAAGGCCATTTACAAGCCAAATCAGCCACTAGCCCATGTAAATACTGCGCAGAGTGCTATTGAAAACATAGTTAATACTCATGCCAACGCACCATATCGCACCATCCTAGAAGTGCGCCAAGAGGTGCAAACTGTTCCTGTTTACAACATCGAAGTGGCCAATGCGCATACGTTCTTGTGGGGGAAGAGGGGGTGTTGGTGCATAACGGCTTGGGTTCATACACCTGTCATTTTGATAATGGCATGAAGTATCACGGCAAAGGTGATTGGAAACGTGCCATGGACTCAGCGAAGGAGAAAATGAAAGATTTTGGGCTTAATCTGGACTTTATCGATTGGACTCCGGCGAAAAATGACAAAGATTCATTCAAAGATGAGCACAGAAGGATGCAGTCTGATGAGTCTAGCCCGGGAAAGGGAGATGGGCATAAGTCGTCGAACAATTTGAACAAACGTGCATCTCCAGGAAGGAAGATGAAATGAATCCAATCATCGAAAAAGACGGTGAACGCCACCTGCTTCTGCGAGCAGAAGATCTTCCTGGAGGCGCTAAAGTAGCTATTTTGGAAGAAGGCATACGAAGCATTGCGGTTGTAAAGGGTGTCCACTATCACGCAGAGGACATCAATGGTCTTCTTGAGTTGCCGCATTTCAAAGAGCTTTCTCTGGGTGGCGAAGCGATGGACATTTCTGTAGTTACTCAATTGCATTTTCTTGAAAAGCTGTCTATCGGTGACGATGTAGTCAGAATAGGATGTGATGTCTCAGGCTTGACGAAGCTGCGTGAACTGGACATCACGATTAGCAAGCATCAATCATTGCCCAGTGCTGAATTGCCTAAGCTAACAAAGCTCCGAATGTGGAATTTCAGAGAAAAAAACCTAAAGCAGCTTAAATTCATGCCTGCACTACAGGAATTGTTGCTTCATGAAGCGCGTAACTTGGAAAGCTTAGGTGGCATCGAGCATTGCAAGCAGCTCAAAAGGATCGATATTGCTTTTTGCCCGAAACTGCTATCAATTGAAGCGCTTTCAAAATTGAACCATTTGGAATATCTAGAGTTTGAGAGTGCGAAAAAGATCAAAGACCTGACACCCGTGTTTGACATATCCAGCCTAATTACTTTGATCGCAATCAATCTTTCAACAGTTGATAGTATTCTAGGTATTAAAAATCTCAAAAATCTGAAGCATTTGACTTGGAGAGGGATCGAAATACTCGATGGAAATTTAACTCCGCTTCTAGAGTCGCTTGGTTTAAAGCATGGCTACGTCACTCCGAATAAAAAATACTATCAACCTAGCGCAGTGAAAGTCTACGAAGCCATAAAGGCTCGGTCCTTGAGCGCAACGACGACAGTTTGAAAATTCAAAAGCGAATGTTCCGAAACTTCACACTCGCCTTAGCCCTGCTACTTGCCTGTCAAGTATCAGTCGCAGCGCCTGCGCGTGAGACAACATCAGTTTTACAAGCCGAATCGGCCTCTGCCCGGCAAGAATCCTGCGCAGAGTGCTATGAATTCAAGAGTGATTCAGTTTGCGCACTCACCCTCCAATACGGCCCCCACCCCGAGCGCGACTTCACCACCGGCATCCTCTTCCTCAAAACCCACAACAGCGCAGGCCAAAGCGTCTTCGCCTACCTGCACCACGACCACCTGCAAACCCCCCTCCAAGCCACGGGCATTGCAGGCAATCTCCTGTGGGCCGCCCACTACAACGCCTTTGGCCGCGCCAGCATCGTCACCCCCGCCCCCACAGCACAAGCGCCCACCATCAACCTCGCCCTGCGCCTGCCCGGCCAATACGAAGACTCCGAGACCGGCTTCCATTACAACTTCCGTCGCTACTACGACCCCGACACCGGCCGCTACTGGACGCAAGACCCACGTTACCAAATATGGGGCCTAGAAGGCGGCATCAACCAATACGGCTATGCCCATGCCGACCCCATCAACCTCACCGACCCCACCGGAGAGATTGCTCCTGCAGTCGCTCTCCTCGGTGCAGCCGCCACCTGCATGTCCGCCTGCATGGCCAGCACCGCCGCCGAAGACCTCATCA
>JAAUOI010000282.1 GCA_012036375.1 Allobrachymonas sp.
TGCCGAAGTGACTTACGCTTACAGGGTAAATCCGAAAGACGAAAACTGTCATTTGCGTGATACTCACACAATTCAGCACGTTCGTGCTTTTTTCACGGAGACATCTTTCATGCAACGCAAACAATTTCTCGCTTGGGGCTTCACTGCGGTAGCGACTGCGCTCACTCCTGTGGCCGCTTGGGCGCAATCCAAAATCGCAGAAGTGACCTATCCCAACGAAGTCACAGTGGGCGGACAAAAGCTCCTGCTCAATGGCTATGGCATGCGCTTTCGTTTTGGCTTTCGTGGCTATACCGCAGCTTTGTACACCCCCAGCAAAATGACCAAGAATGAAGATGTGATCAAGCCGACCGTGGCTAAACGCATACATCTGGTAGCGCAGCGCGATTTGAAGGGTGATGAGTTGGGCAAACTCTTCTCGCGCGGCATGGAAGACAACATGACCAAAGAGGATTTCTCCAAAATCGTCAACGGCGTGATTCGCATGGGCAATATCTTCGCAGAGGGCAAGCAATTCAACAAAGGCGAATCGATCATTATTGACAACATCCCCGGCACGGGTCTGCTCACGACATTCCGAGGCAAACAACAAGGCGAGCCGATCAAAGAGCCCGAGTTTTCAGAAAACTTTTTCAAAATCTGGTTTGGCAAGAAGCCAGCGGATGAAGCATTGCGCGTGGCGCTGTTGGGGTGGGCAAAGCTCGGCCAATACCAATATCAACTGATTGAGTTGTGTGGCTGACCAAGCCCGCTGGCGCATCCTGCGCAGCGGGCTTTTTTTACGCCGCTGCGCTAAGCATGCTGGACAGAAGATCCATGCGATCCAAATGCGCGATTGCCTGCGTAAGGCGAATGTCTTGCCCATGGTTGTAGCCATAGGTCATGAGGATGACGGGGCAGCTTGCGGCATGCGCCGCTTGAGCATCGTTGGAGCTGTCGCCAATCATCAGTGTGCGCTTTGGTAGCGAGCCAAGAGCCTCACAGGTTTTGAGCAAGGGCAGAGGATCAGGTTTTTTCTTCTCGAAAGAATCGCCGCCAAACACATGGCTGAAAAATCCATCTAAACCTTTGGCTTTGAGCAGCGGTTGCGCAAAAGCCAACGGCTTGTTCGTCAGACAGGCCATCTTCAGGCCTCGCGCTTGAAGCGCTTGCAAACCTTCTCGCACCCCAACATACACCTCGCTGGCTTGGCCGTTGCAGGCGAGATAGTGAGATTGGTAGCTTTTCCAAGCAGATTCATATGCTATTGATTGAGTAGCACTCCGCGCAGCATTTATGCCGGCTACTTGCTCTTTTTGCACAAAATCTAAGGTGCTGCGAATCAAATGCTCGCTCCCCTTGCCCACCGTGGCTTCGATGAAAGCGCGATCAACGGCAGGCAACTCAAAATCCGCCAGCATGCGGTTCAGCGCCACTTCAAAATCGCCCAGCGTATCAACCATCGTGCCGTCGAGATCGACGATCACGGCTTCAATCTGATGCAGCATCTTATTTCAGCGCCGCACGCATGCTGTCAATCACCGTCTTGTAATCGGGCTTGCCAAAAATGGCGCTTCCAGCCACAAACGCATCTGCGCCGGCATCTGCCACGCGGCGAATATTCTCGGGTTTGATACCGCCATCGACTTCCAAATGAATCTTCTTGCCGCTGGCATCAATGCACTTGCGCACGACTTCTAATTTACGCAAGGTGCTGTCAATAAAGCTCTGCCCGCCAAAGCCGGGGTTCACGCTCATGAGCATGATGAGGTCAATATCCTCAATCACCCAATCGAGCACATCGAGTTCAGAGGCGGGATTGAACACCAGCCCCACTTGGCAGCCTTTGGATTTAATCGCTTGAATGCTGCGATGCACATGGCGGCTTGCATCAGGGTGAAAGCTGATCAGATCCGCGCCTGCAGCGGCAAAGCTCTCAGCCAATGCATCCACGGGCTCAACCATCAAATGCACATCCATCAGCGCTTTGCTGCCATCTGGCTTGGTGGCATGCGGCTTAATGGCTTGGCAGATCATCGGACCGAAGGTGAGGTTGGGCACGTAATGGTTGTCCATCACGTCGAAATGAATCCAATCTGCGCCAGCGGCCAGCAAGTTTTTCACTTCATCGCCGAGGCGGGCGAAATCAGCGGAGAGGATGGAGGGGGCAATGATGTAGTCGCGTGTCATGGCTTGATTTTCTCATGACAACATACGTTCTAAACCAGCTTGCGCCGCCTCGCAATCGCCCATGCATTCGCTCACCCACGCGGCGTTGTGATAGGTGGGCAAGTAGCGTTCGCCCGCATCGCAAATTAAGGAAAGAAGCGAGCCCTTTTCGCCACGCGCTTTCATCTGCGCGGCCAGCTCCAACATCGCCACAAAATTCGTCCCCGTCGAAGGACCCACGCGCCGCCCAAGCAAACCAGAGAGCAGTCGCATCGCCGCAATCGATTGCGCGTTGCTCACCACCTGCATCTGATCAATCAAGCCGCGAATAAAACTCGGCTCCACGCGCGGGCGGCCAATGCCTTCGATGCGTGAGCCCGCGCCTTGCAGGGATGCATCGCCGCTCGCGTGATAGGCCGCAAACACCGAGCCCTCAGGGTCAGCCACGCAAAGGCTGCGTAGGATGCTGGCGATAGCGCAAGAAGCGCCCAATCGTTGCGCTCGTACCGCCTGTGCCCGCGCCCACCACGACCCAAGCCGGCACAGCATGCCGCTCGCGAGCCATTTGCTCAAACATGCTTTGCGCGATATTGTTGTTGCCCCGCCAATCGGTGGCACGTTCGGCATAGGTGAATTGATCCATGTAATGCCCGCCGCTTTCTTGGGCAATCTGCTGCGCCGCTTCATACACAGCGCCAGCAGACTCCACAAAATGGCAGCGCCCGCCATAAAACTCAATCAGTGCAATCTTCTCTGGCGAGGTGCTGCGCGGCATCACAGCGACGAAAGGCAAGCCGAGCAAACGCGCGAAATACGCTTCGCTTACAGCGGTTGAGCCGCTAGAAGCTTCTACGACAGTTGATCCCTCGTGCAGCCAGCCATTGCACAGCGCATAAAGAAAGAGCGACCTTGCCAAGCGATGCTTCAAGCTGCCGGTAGGATGCGTGGATTCGTCTTTGAAATAAAAATCAATGCCCGCTGCATTGAAGCTAGGCAATGGCAGCGCGATCAAATGCGTATCGGCGCTGCGCTGAAAATCCGATTCGATTTTTCAATGGCTTGGTGCGCCCAACCGCGTAGAGAAAGATGCGTGGAAGTCATACTGCGAATTGTCGCAGCAGAAGCCAGTCTATTGCATCAAACGCAGTACTATGAAAATAATAGCATCTTGCGCAGTTTTTATGCCGGCTAGAGGCTCAAAACGCTTCAAAATCAAGCATACCGCTTGCTACGCAGATTGTTCTTCATCTCTTTGAGCACCGGCTGCAATCTGTCGCTCCCAATGCGCAGTGCCACGCTGGTGGCCAAAATATCGATCATCAGCAAATGCAAGAGCCGCGAGACCATGGGGCTGTAGCGGTCGTAGCCTTCGGGGTGATCGGCGGCAAGGTGCACATGGCCGGCAGAGGCTAGCGGCGAGCCACTGGCGGTGATCACAATCGTGGTTGCGCCATTTTTGCGAGCAATATCGCAAGCGTCCATCAAATCGCGTGTGCGCCCCGAGTTGCTGATCACGACCACGCAATCGCCTGGCCCCACCGTGGATGCGCTCATCACCTGCATATGGCCATCGCTGTAGGCAATCGAGGTGACGCCTAAGCGAAAGAATTTGTGCTGCGCATCTTGCGCCACGATGCCTGAATTGCCTACGCCGAAGAATTCAATTCGCTTGCGTTGCTTATAGGTTTCGGCCAAAGCTTCGGAGGCTTTTTCATAGGCGAAGTTGCTTGCGTCGTTGCGGTATTTGAGGAAAGCGGCCACGGTATTGTCAATCACCTTGACCATCACATCGCTGACCTTGTCGTCCGTATCGACGCTGCGGTGAATAAACGGCACACCCTCGCTCACGCTGCCAGCCAGCTTGAGCTTGAAATCTGACAAACCGTCGTAACCCATACTGCGGCAAAAGCGCACCACCGTGGGCTTGCTTACATGGGCACGATCCGAGAGTTCGCTGACAGGCAGATTGGCAAACGAGCGCGGATCAAGCAGCACGAGTTTGCCCACGCGCTGCTCAGCGGGAGCGAGCGAGGGGAGGGAGGCTTTGATACGTTCGAGCATGCTCATGATTAACTTTCCATTTTCAGCTTTCTTCTTCCCAACAAAACCCATCCTTGGCAATCATCGCGCTGGCGGCGCTTGGCCCCCAGCTGCCTGCCGTGTATTGGCGTGGCAAATTCGCATCTTGCTGCCAGTGATTGAGAACCGGCTCGAACCCAGCGCCAAGCTTCTT
>JAAUOI010000283.1 GCA_012036375.1 Allobrachymonas sp.
TTTTGCACTTGTCCATGCATTTGAGCATCAGCGAGCAAAGCAGTATCGATCAGCCGCGCGGTATTCGCCAAGCGATTGAGCTGCTCTCGGCACGGCGCGGCGATTTGCATGAGGCCCATCATGAGGTGATGGAGGAGCTGGGCGCAATGGTGTGGGAGAGCCAACGCGCGGGCAGGCCGCCCGATGGGCAGGCGTATATTGACCGTGTGCAGCAACGGGCGACGCGGGATTGATGAGCCAGTCTGAAATGCATCATCACTTTTTGATCGCTGGCGCGGGCATTGGTGGGCTGGCGGCGGCGCTGGCGTTGCGCCAAGTGGGTCAGCAAGTGAGCGTGATAGAAGCGGCGAAAGAGTTGGGCGAAGTGGGCGCGGGCATTCAGCTCGGGCCCAATGGGGTGAAGGTGATGGCGCGGCTTGGGCTGCAAGAGGCGCTGATGAAGGTGGCCAGCGTTCCTGAATCCATCGTGATTGCGGATGCGCAAAGTGGAAAGCCGATCAGTCGCATGCTGCTGGGGCAGGCGGTGACGCAGCGCTATGGGGCACCCTATGTGAGCGTGCATCGGGCGGATTTGCATGCGGTGTTGCTACAAGCGGCGCGTGATGCGGGTGTGCAGATTCATACGAATCAGTTGCTACAAAAATATGAGCACTCTGCGCAGCAAATATGCCGGCTAGATGGCGATTTGGCTCAAAAATACGATGCCTTGATTGGTGCGGATGGGCTGTACAGTGCAGTGCGTGCGCAACTGCTCAAAGACGGTGCGCCGCGAGCCACAGGGCATGCGGCTTTTCGTTCATTGATTCCCGCTTCGCACATGCCACCCGAGCTGTGCACGCCGCATGTGCGCACTTGGTGGGCGCGGGACGTGCATGTGGTGAGTTATCCGCTGCGCGGCGGGGAGTTGTGGAATTTAGTGGTGTTGGCGCAGCAAGCGGCGAGTGATCAGGCCGGCTGGAGCTTAGAGGCATCTGAAGCGCAGGTCATTCAATGCTTTGACCGCATAGAGCCCGAGTTGTTGGGTTTGCTGCAAGCGGGCTCGCTGGCAGGCTGGCGGCGCTGGAATTTGTTTGATCGCAAGCCCTTGTCTGCTGCGCAAATGGCGCAAGGCACAGTGGCTTTGCTTGGTGATGCCGCGCATCCGATGCTGCCCTACATGGCGCAAGGCGCAGGCATGGCGCTCGAAGATGCGTGGCAGCTTGCATGCAGTGTGCGCATGCATGCAAATGTGCCCTCCGCGCTCACGCATTACGCGCAAACCCGCGCTGCCCGCAACGCCCGCGTGGTACGCACCGCGCAGCGCAATGGCCGTATTTTTCATCTGTCTGACGCTGTTGCACTTGCTCGCAATGCAGTGCTCGCTTGGCAAGGCACGCAGGTGTTGGGAATGCCTTGGTTGTATGGCTATTCGGCGCGGGATTGAACCGAGATTGTCCATTAGGGCCCGCGCAGGCGCGAAGCGCCGCCTAATGGATAATTTCGGTTGAATCTGTTTGCGTGTTGTTTGTCCGTTACACGGTTGGCATGCATGGGGCTGCGTGGGCTCTGCGATCATGTTTCTGGGCTGGGTGGGGTGCAGGCCAGTGTTGGCGAGCTTGTACCGTCACCGAGTCATTGGGGCGTGAAAAAACGAAGGCTTGCCAAAGGACAGATCAAGCAAGCGCCTCAGCTTCAAGCCCATCACGTGGCAGACCTGCGCCAAGTGCTATCAAATCAGTAGTTTCTCGAAGGCTGAGATAATCAAGCCGTGAAGCCTGCTAGGCCGTCGCTGGTGCAATTGTGGAAACACAGCACTGGAGGAACGTCCGGACTGCACAGGGCAGCGCAGGAGCTAACGGCTCTCCAGTGAAAACCGCAAGGCATAAGCTGAGGATCAGAGCAACAGAGACGAGCCAGTTCAGTCTGGGTGAAACGGGCAATCTCTGCGCGCAGCAATACCAAATAGGCACACGATGAACTGGCTCCGGCGAGTGTGCGGGTAGGTAGCATTGAGCTGGTGGGGCGACTCCCAGCCCAGAGGAATGACGGTCACGCTTGGGGCAACCCAAGTGCACAGAATCCGGCGTATCGGCAGGCTTCACACTTTTCTTGTCGTTGGTGAACAAAGTGCCAACATTTCTCGGGTTTACCCTAGGTGTGATAGGTGATACCCACACACTTTGCCGAGCTGCTTACCCACACAATGCAAAGGGTCTGCAAACAACAGGAGCATTGTGTGAATATCAAAAGTCAGAAAGATTTCTTAGCGGGGTTGATGTTCATCATCATCGGCGCGGCCTTCGCGATTGGAGCGTACAACTATTCGATGGGCGAGGGCGCTCGCATGGGGCCGGGGTATTTCCCGCGCATGTTGGGTGTGATTTTGGCAATCATCGGCACAGTCGTGTTGTTCAAATCTCTCACGGTGGCAACTGCTGATGGCGACAAGATTGGCAGCTTTGCTTGGCGACCGATGTTTTGCATCATCGGCGCCAACGTGTTGTTTGGCATCTGCATTGGAGGGCTGCCCTCGATCAAACTACCTGCCTTGGGCATGATAGTGGGCATCTATGTCTTGACTTTCACAGCCAGTTTGGCAGCTTCGCCTTACAAGATCAAAGAGGTTTTTTATTTTGGCAACAGCATTTGGCCGCTTTTGAGTTTACGTGGCGTTTATCAAACTCCTTCAATTGCAGTTTCCCGTTTGGCCTGCGTTTTTAGCCTAAGGAGTGACTCATGGATTTGATCAATAACTTAAGCTTGGGTTTTGGCGTTGCCTTTACCTTTCAAAACCTGATATATGCCTTCATTGGTTGTTTGCTAGGGACGCTGATTGGTGTGTTGCCAGGTATTGGCCCTGTGGCCACCATTGCGATGCTGCTGCCGGCCACTTATGCGCTGCCCCCTGTGGCTGCGCTGATTATGCTGGCAGGTATTTACTATGGTGCGCAATATGGCGGCTCGACCACAGCAATTTTGGTGAACCTGCCCGGCGAGTCTTCCTCTGTCGTAACGGTTCTGGATGGCTACCAAATGGCGCGCCAAGGGCGAGCTGGCCCCGCTTTGGCGGCGGCAGGCTTGGGCTCATTCTTTGCTGGCTGCGTGGGCACACTGATACTGGCAGCGTTTGCCGCACCCTTGACTGAGGTGGCCTTCAAATTTGGCCCAGCAGAATATTTCTCCTTGATGGTGCTGGGTTTGATTGGTGCTGTCGTGCTGGCCTCGGGGTCGTTGATCAAAGCGCTCGCCATGATTTTGGTGGGCTTGCTGCTGGGCTTGGTGGGCACAGATGTGAACTCTGGCGTAGCGCGTTACAGCTTCGATATTCCAGAACTCACCGATGGCATCGGTTTTATCGTGATTGCAATGGGCGTATTTGGCTACGGTGAGATCATCAGCAACTTAGGCAAAAGCGAGGAAGAGCGCGAAGTGTTTACGGCCAAAGTGACCGGATTGATGCCTACGAAAGAAGACTTCAAACGCATGATTCCCGCAGTGCTGCGCGGGACGGCTCTTGGCTCTTCTTTGGGCATATTGCCAGGTGGCGGCGCATTGCTGTCGGCATTTGCTGCGTACACCATTGAGAAAAAAACCAAGCTGCAACCCGGCGAAGTGCCGTTTGGTAAAGGCAACATTCGCGGGGTGGCCGCGCCTGAGGCCGCTAACAACGCCGGCTCACAAACCTCCTTCATCCCTTGCTCACTTTGGGAATCCCGCCAAACGCTGTGATGGCTTTGATGGTGGGTGCGATGACGATTCACAACATTCAGCCAGGCCCGCAGGTGATGACGAGCAACCCTGAGCTGTTCTGGGGCTTGATTGCTTCGATGTGGATCGGCAATGCCATGCTGATTATTCTGAATCTGCCGCTCATTGGCATTTGGATCAAATTGCTCACCGTGCCGTATCGTTGGCTTTTCCCGGCCATTGTGTTGTTTTGCGCGATTGGCGTGTATTCAACCAATAACAATACTTGGGATATTTGGATGGTAGCTTTGTTTGGCGTGGTGGGCTATATGGCCTTCATCAAGCTCGGCTGCGAGCCTGCGCCGCTGCTGCTGGGCTTCATCTTAGGCCCGATGATGGAAGAGAATTTGCGCCGCGCCCTGCTGCTCTCGCGTGGTGATTGGAGTGTGTTTGTCACGCGGCCTTTGTCTGCTGGCCTGCTGGTTGCAGCGGCGCTGCTGCTCATGGTGGTACTCTTGCCTTCAGTGAAGAAAAAGCGCGAAGAGACGTTTGTGGAAGATTGATTGTTGCCTTGCTCCATGAAAAACGGCAACTTAGGTTGCCGTTTTTTGCGTGAAATTTAGAGCGTTTTTGCTCTGCGAAGGCAGGCTCTCTTTGCCAGAAGCCTTCCAAGCGCGACGCATCTGCAAGTCTGAGCTGAACCCGCACAA
>JAAUOI010000023.1 GCA_012036375.1 Allobrachymonas sp.
GAGAGCGATGAAGTCACGCCAGCTTTTATTCGCGAGGCGGCTATTGAATCGCTGCAAGCGGGCGACACGTTTTATTCGCACAACCTGGGACTCCCTGCGCTGCGCGAAGCGGTGGCGGCTTATGCAAGCCAGCTTCATACGCCGATTCAGGCGCATCGCGTGGCCATCACCGCAGGCGGCGTGAATGCGCTGATGCTGGCTTGCCAAACTCTGCTCGATGCAGGCGACGACGTGGTCGCTGTCACGCCGGTATGGCCGAACCTCACCGCCCAGCCGCTGATCATGGGCGCGCAGTTACGCTGCGTGAGCCTTGCGCCGAATGCGCAAGGCGCTTGGCAGCTCGATATTCAACAATTACTCGATGCGATCACGCCGCAGACCAAGCTGCTCGTCATCAACGCACCCAACAACCCCACGGGCTGGACGCTCACGCGCGCCGAGCAAGAAGCCATCTTGGCGCATTGCCGCAAGACGGGCACTTGGATTTTGGCCGACGAGGTGTATGAGCGTCTTTACTTTCAAGGTGACACCGCCAACGGCTGCGCTCCGAGCTTTTTAGATATTGCAACGCCGCAAGACCGTGTGATCACCGTCGGCTCGATGAGCAAAAGTTTTCTCATGACAGGCTGGCGTGTGGGCTGGATGATTTTGCCGGAAGGCGTTAGCGCGCAAGTGGGTAAGTTGATCGAGTTCAACACTTCGTGCAGCCCGGTGTTCATTCAAAAAGCGGCGGCGCTGGCTTTGCAGCGCACTGAAGAGGTTACGCCCCAAGTAGTGGCGCATTTAAAAACTTGCCGCGATACGCTGGTGCCACTGTTGCAAGCTGTGCCCGGCGTGCAGTTAAGCAGCTCGCCTGGCGGCATGTATGCCTTTTTCAAAATTGCAGGGCATACCGATGCATTGCTCACGGCAAAACGATTGGTGACTGAAGCTGGATTGGGGCTTGCTCCCGGTAGCGCGTTTGCACCCGAAGCCGAGGGTTGGCTGCGCTGGTGCTTTGCTTCAAAAGATCTTGCGCGCTTGCAAGAGGGGGTGCGCAGGTTGCAAGCGTGGCTCTTGAACGCGAAATAAGCTACTATAAAATACATAGCACTCCGCGCATATTCTATGCTGGCTAACGACTCAAAAGACTTCAAAAATGCCTTCTGGGATGGCGTGCGCGACACGCTCATCATGGTGCCTTCGTATCTGCCGTTTGCCATTGTGTGCGGTGTGGCCTCGGTCAATGCAGGCTTGCACCTGAGTGCGGCGCTGGCCATGGCGGGCTTGGTGTTTGGCGGCTCATCCCAAGCCGTGCTGGCGCAGTTGCTGCAAGGTGCTTCGACGCTGTGGGTGGCGGTGCTCTCGGGGCTGGTGGTGAACTTGCGCATGGCGGTTTACAGCGCTGCGCTCGCGCCGCGCGTGCGGCATTTGAGTACGCCCAAGCGCATGCTGGCCGCTGCATTCTTGGTAGACAACGCGTTTGCCTTCATGCAGCAACGCGCAGAAAGCCATCCGCAGGAGAGCAACGATGTGCTGCTGTCCTATTACGCGGGCATGATCGCAGTGATCTGGCCGTCGTGGTTGGTGTTTTGCGCGATTGGCGTGCTGGCGGGCAATGTGATTCCGGCGAGCTGGCAGCTGGACTTTGCGATTCCGCTGGCCTTCATCGCCACGCTGGCCACCACGGCGCGCACCATACCGTTGGCCGCGGCTGCAGTAGCAGGCGGTGTGGCCAGCATGGTGCTGTTTGCGCTGCCGCTCAAGCTGGGCATGATCGCCGCATGCTTGCTCGGCTTGCTCTCTGGCTTAATTGTCGAGCGATTATTGCCACTCCCTGCAACCAAGGAGTTGCGATGACATTGCTTGACAGCTGGCTCGTTGTGCTGGGCTTGGCTATCGGCACGTTTTTAATCCGCTACTCATTCATTGGCCTTTTTGCCAACCGCGACATGCCTGAGTGGCTCTCGCATGGCCTCAAACTCATTGTGCCTGCCATTTTTGCGGCGATTGTGGCCACGGGCCTTTTCATTTCTGCCGGGCAGTTCGGCGGCTGGGCGCTTTGGCCGCGCTACGTGGCCGCAGTGATCGCATTCGGTATTGCATTGAAAACCAAAGGCAACATTTTGGCCACAGTTGGCGGCGGCATGTTAGCGTTGCATGCGCTCACCTGGCTGCGCGGGTAAGCGCTGATTGCACTCAATCCGGCTTGATATTGCGAGCTTTCACAATCTTCGCCCAGCGGATCGTCTCTACCGCCAAAAATGCACCGAAGGCTTCGCGGGGGATGCCCCCAATCTCTACGCCTTCGCTGGCAAAGCGATCGGCCACTTCTTTTTTCTTCAAGATGTCATTCGCATCCTTAGCAATGCGGTCGAGCAGCTTGTCCTCCATCGCGCTGGGGGCGAGCATGCCAAACCAGTTCATGGCTTCAAAGCCGGGGATGGTTTCTGCCACAGTGGGCACATTGGGCAGTGCTTTGGAGCGCTTGGGGCCGGTGTAGGCTAGGGCTTTGAGCTTGCCGTCTTTGATCAAGGGCAGAGACGTGCTGGGGTTATCAAACATGAACTGCACTTGTTTGCCGATCACATCGGTGAGCGCAGGAGGCGTGCCGCGATAGGGCACATGCAGGAGATTGAGTTTCTGGGTATCAGCCACCAATTCAGACACCATGTGCGCCATGCTGCCGTTTGCTGGCGACGCGATGCTCACCGTTTTGTCGCCTTTGCCGGCTTCGATCATGTCCTTCACGTTTGCGTAAGGCTGGGTGCCGCTGGTGACGAGCAAGAGACCATTGCGCACAACCAGGGTGACGGGCTTAAAATCTTTGTAGGTGTCGTACGGCAGTTTGGTAAACAGCGCGGGGTTCACGGCGAAGGGCGAAGCCGTCATCAAGAAAGTGTGGCCGTCTTTGGATTTAGCCACCAGGTCTGTGCCGATTTGCGTGGACGCGCCGGGCTTGTTGTCTACCGTGATGGGCTGACCCCATTTTTTTGGAGAGTTCGTTGGCCAGAATGCGAGCAGCAATGTCGGTCGTGCCACCTGCTGCGTAGGGCACAACGATTTTGACGGGCTGCGTGGGCCATGCGCCTGGGGCTGCGGCGTTTTGAGCGTAGGCTGTGTTTGCTGCAGCGGCCAGTGCGACAGTCGCAAGCGCGGATTGAAGAATAGTCTTACGACGATTGATCATGGTGTCTCCAAAAATGACATAACAGTTATGAAAAACGGACAAGCAGAATGTTAGGTAAGTTTGGAGACAGTTTTGTTGTGGGAAGTGCATAGTGGGAACTACATAGCGGGTAAACGCGCGGTACAGAGCTTGGGCGACGAGACATAAGTGCTTGTCGCACAAGGAGATTTGACAAAGATCAATATTATTCCTATAATTTCAGTAATTCTTGAAATTAAAGGAATTGCATGAAACTCACGCCTCTGGCTCAAAGCTTTGTCCTCCATTTCGGTGAAATGGGCAGCCGCTGGGGCATCAATCGCACCGTGGGGCAGATTTATGCTTTGCTCTTTGTGAGCGAGCGCCCACTGAATGCCGATGAAATTGCCGAAGCGCTGGATTTTTCGCGCTCGAATGTGAGCATGGGCTTGAAGGAGCTGGATTCTTGGCGGCTCACGAAATTGCAGCATTTGCCGGGCGACCGGCGCGAATATTTCAGTGCGCCTGATGATGTGTGGCTGATTTTTCGCACGCTGGCCGATGAGCGCAAAAAGCGTGAGATTGACCCCACGCTTTCCATGTTGCGCGATTCGCTCCTCGTCACGCCCACCAACGCGCCAGATGCTCATGCCCAACAACGCATGGCGCAGATGCATGAGCTGATTGAGCTGGTAACGACTTGGTTCACCGACATTCAGCGCCTTGATGAGCAAACCCTGCGCCAGCTCATGAAGATGGGCGCAGCTGCGCAAAAGCTGCTCGAACTCAAAGACATGATGCTTTTCAAGAGCAAAGACAAATCCACAACAACATCGAAAGAGACAACACCCGACCAGATCATCCCACCGATTTTTTAGGAGCACGCCATGAGTGAAGCTTTTGATCCGCTGATACTGCATCGCATTCAATTCGCAGCCAATATCAGCTTTCACATCCTCTTTCCCACGATCACGATTGCGCTGGCTTGGGTGCTCGTGTTCTTCAAGCTGCGATTTGCGCGCACGCAAGATGCGAAGTGGATGGAGGCGTATTTCTTTTGGGTGAAGATATTTGCGTTGTCGTTTGCGCTCGGTGTGGTGAGCGGCATCACGATGAGCTTTCAATTCGGTACGAATTGGCCGGGCTTCATGAACACCGTGGGCAATATCGCGGGGCCTTTGCTGGCGTATGAGGTGATGACGGCGTTTTTCCTAGAGGCCAGCTTCTTGGGCATCATGCTCTTTGGCTTGCAGCGCGTGGGGCACAAGTGGCATACCGCAGCCACGCTGCTGGTGGCGCTGGGCACGAGCCTCTCTGCCTTCTGGATTCTCGCGCTCAACTCTTGGATGCAAACGCCAGCGGGTTTTGAAATGCGCCCGAATGCGAATGGCGCGATGGTGGCCTACGTGACAGATTGGTGGGCGGTGATTTTCAATCCCTCGTTTCCCTACAAGCTCTCTCACATGATGATGGCTTGCTTTGTGACGGTCTCTTTCCTCATCGCCGGTATCAGCGCTTACCGCTGGCTGCGCGGCGATCGTGCGCCTGAGGTGCTCGCTACCTTGCGCACAGGCATCGTGATGGCGGCCATTTGCGTGCCTGCGCAAATTGTGCTCGGTGATTTGCATGGCCTGAGCACTTTCAAGCATCAGCCCGCAAAACTCGCTGCGATGGAAGGCATTTGGGAAACGCAGCGCGGTGCGCCTGCCGTGCTGTTTGGCATGCCTGATGAAAAAGCGCGAGAGAATAAATTTGAAATCAGCATTCCCAAACTCGCATCGCTATATTTGACGCATGACATCAATGGCGAAGTCAAAGGCCTCAACGATTTCAAAGGCAATCATCCACCTGTCGCGCCCGTGTTCTGGGGCTTTCGCATCATGGTGGGCACAGGGCTGCTTATGCTGGCTGTGGGTTGGCTTGCTCTATGGCAGCAACGCAAAGGCAAGCAAATCAAACCCTGGCTCGCCAAAGCTTTGGTTGCAATGAGCTTCTCAGGTTGGATCGCCACACTCGCCGGTTGGTACGTCACAGAAATCGGCCGCCAGCCTTGGCTCGTGAGCGGTGTGCTCACCACAAAGCAGGCCGCTGCAAGCATTCCTACGCCCATGCTGGCCGGCACACTCGCGATGTACATCACGATTTATCTCTTCTTGCTTGCGGCCTACATCTCCGTCATCTTCTATCTGGCACGTAAAGCGGGTCACTCAGAACCTGCGCCAATCAAAACGCAACTCGCTGGGAGCGCAGCATGAACACATTGATCACTTTCAACGATTGGCTTCCCGTCATCTTCATGGCCGTCATGGGCTTGGCCATGCTCGCCTATGTGGTGCTCGATGGTTATGACCTCGGTGTCGGCATCTTATTGCGCCGCGCGTCGAAAGAAGACAAAGACCTCATGGTCAGCAGCATCGGCCCGTTTTGGGATGCCAATGAAACCTGGCTCGTGCTCGGCGTGGGTATCTTGCTCACCTGTTTTCCCGCCGCGCATGGCGTGATCTTGGGCGAGTTGTATCTGCCCGTAGCGCTCATGCTGCTCGCGCTGATTTTGCGTGGCGTAGCTTTTGAATTCCGCGTCAAAGCGCGCGCAGCGCATCGCTCTTGGTGGGATGTGGCGTTTTACGCTGGCTCGCTTGGCGCAGCGCTCTCCCAAGGCTGGATGCTGGGCAGCTACATCATCGGCTTTCAAAGCGGCTGGACGGCAGCAAGCTTTGCGGCGCTGATTGCGCTGTGTCTAGCCGCAGGCTACGCGCTCTTAGGCGCAACATGGCTTGTCTTCAAAACAGAAGGCTCACTGCAACTGCAAGCCATCCGCTGGGCACGCGGCGCATTGCTGCTCACGGCGCTTGGCGTGCTCGCCATCTCGGTAGCCACCCCGTGGATCAGCGAACGCATCTTCGCCAAATGGTTCACGCTGCCCTACATCGTGTTGCTCGCGCCCTTGCCGCTCGTCACAGTATTGCTCTATTTCATCATCCACCGCAGCATAGTGCGCCTGCCCGTGCGCCTGGCGCAAGGCAACAGCTATGGCGATGGGATTCCCTTCGCCTGCGCCGTCGGCATCTTCATCCTCGCCTTCTATGGCCTAGCCTACAGCCTATTCCCTTATCTTGTGATTGAGCGCATGACGATCTGGCAAGCCGCCGCTGCACCTGAAACACTCAAGATCATCCTCGTTGGCGCTGCCATCGTGCTCCCCATGATCGTGGGTTACACGGTGGTGGTGTATCGCGTGTTTGCGGGCAAGACGCGGGTGATGAGTTATGGGGCTTGATCCAATCGTCAATGACGATTGAGCAAGGCTGATCGCGTTGTGGCGATGGATAGCTGCTTTAGCCACCACGATAAGGCTTGCCCGAGTGACCCGCGTGCAGGCGTGTGCCAAGCGTAGTTGACTTTCGGCGTGCGCGGCATGCGCTCGGTGGCTTTAACGACCAAGCGGCCTGTTTCGATATACGGCTGGGCGATGCAATGCGGCACGAAGCCGCAGCCTAAGCCTCGGATTTGTGCATCGAGTTTGTCGGGCATGGTGCTCACCGTGAGGATGTCTTGGCCGGGGAGGATGCCGACGGTGACGCTTTGTTTGCGGCGCGTGGAATCGGCAACGGCATGATGCGATGCTGCTGATCGCTGTATCGGACAAGGGCTCTAGGGCGCTGCGGCCAGCGGATGATGCGGCGCGACGGCGAAGACGAAGGGCACTTCGCCCATGGATTTGGCTTGGATGCCGGCCTGCACGATGCCATCGACAACGCCGCCAATCGCCAAATCTGCCTCGCCGTCGAGCAAGGCATGCCATGTGCCGGAAAGCGTTTCGCCTTGGATTCGCAGGCGTGTGGGTGGCGCAGAATTTTTCGGGCCGCATTGGAAGAAGGATTCTGCCAATTCGAGCATCGTGCGCTTGGAAATCAGGCTATCGACGGCAATGGTGAGCTGCGGCTCCCAGCCCGTGGCCACGCGCTGCACGCGCCGAGCCACGGCATCGAGATCTTGCAACACGCGCTCGCCTTCGCTCAGCAGTTCTTTGCCAGCGGGCGTGATTCGGGCTTGCTTGCTGCTGCGGTCAAACAATAAAACGTCCAGCGCCTCTTCAATTTGCCGCACGCGATAGGTGACGGCGCTGGGAACGAGGCTGTGTTCGCGCGCTGCGGCGGCCATGCTGCCTTGGGTGGCGACGCTTTTGATGAGGGCTAAAGCTTCGGTAGTGATGAGTTCTCTTGCATTCTGCATTTTTGAATGATGACATCAAAATCATTCGATTGCAAGCTGAGTGCATTGACCTAAACTTAGATGCATATTGAAAAGCTAGGTAACGCGAAAACGCAAAAGACGCGAAAACACTAAAATGAATTGATTGTTGTTTTTAGCGATTTTCGGTTTTCTTTCGCGATTTTCGCGTTACCTAGTCTGAATTTTTTGTACACCTTGCCGGAGAATGAAGATGATCACCCTTCGCAAATCCCAAGACCGTGGCTATGCCGATCATGGCTGGCTTAAGAGCTATCACTCGTTTTCCTTCGCTGGCTATCACGATGCCGAGCAGATGGGCTGGGGCAATCTGCGCGTGATCAACGAAGACCGCATTGCACCCGGCACGGGCTTTGGCACGCATGGCCATCGCGATATGGAGATCATCTCCTACGTGCTCTCGGGCAATTTGGCGCACAAAGACAGCATGGGCAATGTGAAAGGCATTCCGCCCGGTGATGTGCAGCGCATGAGCGCGGGTAAGGGCGTGATGCACAGTGAATTTAACCATGCGCAAGGCCAAGAGACGCATTTTTTGCAGATTTGGATTGAGCCCAATGTCACGGGGATTTCACCGAGCTATGAGCAAATCTCTGTGTCTGCGGCCGATAAACAAGGCCAGCTCAAGCTCATTGCTGCTCCGCAAGGCGCAGGCGCGAGTGTGAGCATTCATGCAGATGCGCGTTTGTATGCAGGGCTGTTGGATGGCAGCGAGCAAGCCACTTTACCGCTTGATCCGCTGCGAAAAGCTTATGTGCATCTTGTGCGCGGCAAGCTGTCTGTAAACGGCCAGGCTTTGCAAGGCGGCGATGCAGCCAAGCTCGCTGGCGAGAGCGAGTTGCAGCTCAGCGCAGGGCAGGGCGCGGAAGTGCTGGTGTTTGATTTGTCTGCTTAGATGTGTTGACTGAAACAGGAGTCAATGATGTGTGGTTCTGAATTGCATGCTTTAAAGAAGATTACTGCCGTGATTGATATGCCGTATCACGGCTTCGATCAGCATTCGGGCGCTTATATGCTGCGCGCCAATCCTGCGTTGATTGATCCTTTCATTGGGATTGACAGCTACACCATGCCTCAGCCTTTTTTTGGCCCGCATCCGCATGCGGGCATGAGCGCCGTCTCCCTCATGTTGCCGGAGGCCGATGGCGGCTTTCTCAATCGCGATTCGCTGGGCGACCACAGCCTGATTCGCCCCGGCGATTTGCATTGGACGCAAGCGGGGCGCGGCATGATGCATGAGGAAGTGCCTGCCGAGCCGGGCAAGGCAGCAAGGGGAATGCAGATTTTTGTGAACCTCTCACGAGCCCACAAACAGGCCGAACCTGCTGCTTTGCGTGTGAACCACGAAGACATGCCCGTGGTGAATTTTGAAGGCGGTCATCTGCGCGTTGTAGCAGGTGAATTCCAAGGCCAAAGCTCTTGCATTTCAAGCGATCCGCGCTGGCTGACTCGCGTGAACATGCTGGACGTGACGCTGGAGCCCGGTGCTTCGGTGGATATTCCTGTGAAGGCGGGTGATAACGCCTTTTTCGTCATCCGTTCAGGCACGTTTTTAAACCATTTTGAGGCTCTAGCCGGCAAAGATATTGCGCAGAGTGCTATTATTTTTGAAGCAAACGATGCCTTGATGCAAGTCGCGCGACTTCAAGCAGGTGGCGAAAAATTACGCGGCGTGTTCTTCAGCGGCACGCCGATCAACGAGCCCATTTATCCCGGCGGCCCCTTCATGGGCAACAGCGCGGAAGACATCGTGGCCTACAAACGCGCATTTGCTGCAGGCCAGATGGGTCATTTGTCCAAGTCTTTTTGAAAGACACCATCATGATCAAAAAACTTCCCGCGAAATACACGCCGATTGTGATGGCCTTTTGGATGTCACTGACCATGAGCGTTCTGATGAGCGGCATGATCACGGCGGTGAACACAGGCCTCTCGCAGGGCTACTTGGGGCGCTGGCTGCATGCTTGGTTGATTGCGTTTCCAATTGCCTTTTTTGTCGCGGCCGCATTTCGGCCTTTGATTCAAAAATGGTTTCCCTCACGGTGCAGATGCCTGCACCGCCTCTTTCCCCCAACGCCAAATAAAGGAGAATTTCTCATGGCAAAAGTCGCAGTGGTTTATCACTCAGGTTATGGTCACACCCAGCGCGTGGCCGATTTTGTGGCCAAAGGCGCAGGTGCAGATCTCGTGGCAATTGATGCCAACGGCGATCTCACCGACGCGCAATGGGCGACGCTCGATGCTGCAGACGCGATCATCATGGGCAGCCCCACCTACATGGGCATGGCCAGCTGGCAATTTAAGAAATTTGCCGATGCGACCAGCAAAAATGGTTCACCAGCGCTTGGAAAGACAAAGTGGCTGGCGGCTTTACCGTTTCTGCTGGTTTGAGCGGCGATAAGCTCTCTACGCTGCAATACTTCGTCACTTTGGCCATGCAGCAAGGCATGGTCTGGGTCGGCCAGCCTCTGATGGGCGATGCAAGCGGCATCAACCGCATCGGCTCTTATACCGGTGTGATGGCGCAATGCGGCCCGCAAGACCCAGCCGACAAAATCCCACAAGGCGATTTGGATACCGCGCAAGCCTATGGTAAGCGCGTTGCAGAGATTGCGACAAAACTGCATGGTTAAGTAACCACAGCAACGGCAGAGCTTCAGGTAGTGGCATTGAGGCGACAAAGAGCGTTGTTTTCATCTTCGCGCTATTGGGTTGCGAAGTGCGCGTGTTACACAAGGCTACAGTTCTTGTGTAACATGACCTGATGCAAGTTTTATCTCTGTTGCCTTGGCCTGATTGGTTGGCATTGTTTTGGTTCTTTGTGGCCTGGATTGGCTATTCGTGGTTCACGCGCACGCAGGGCGAAAAGCGCAGCTCCTTAATCGCAACAACGAATAAATACCGGGGCTATTGGATGGTGCAGGCCACCAGCCGTGACCCGCGTGTGCTTGACGGCATCATCACCCAAAACCTCTCCAGCACGCCCGCTTTTTTCAGCTCGACCACGATCATCGTGATCGGTGGCTTATTCGCCTTACTCGGCAGCACAGACAAAGCAGCAGATTTGGTGCGCGATATTCCGTTTGCACAACGCACCAGTATTTTGATTTTTGATTTGAAAGTGCTGATCATGATCGGCATTTTTGTGTTTTCGTTTTTCCGCTTTTCTTGGAGCATGCGGCAATACACCTTTGTGGCGCTGCTGATCGGTTCCATGCCCGATCCCAAGGAATTTGCAGCTGGCCTTTATGACCGCGAAAAATTTGCCAGACGCGCAGGCCGTATGCTGGGCAGCGCCGCCGAGACGTTTAACGATGGCCTGAGGGGCTATTATTTTGCGTTTGCCGTGATTGCTTGGTTCTTCTCGCCTGCGGCCTTTGCGTTTGCAACCGCCTTCGTACTGCTTATTCTTTATAGTCGCGAATACCGCTCGGATGTACTGGAGATTTTGGGGTGAAGCATCTGCTGGCGATTGGTCTGGTTTGGCTTTGCGGCTGTCTGCATGCGTATGCGGCGCCTCAAATCAACTGGGGTGATCAACTACGCATTGCACAGCAGTCGGGTCTGCAACGCGGCGTTTCAATGGATGTGATCAAGATGTGGGAGTCGACCCGTGTAGGCGACGTGCGTCTGTCTAATGCGGAGTTTTTTGAGCCAGAACTGGTGTGGCAGTGGCCCTCTGCGCGCTTTGAATTTGCGAGCAATTCACCCAATTATTTACTCAAGCAAGGCGAGCGCTTGGTCGCGCGCTTTACCGTATTTTCAGAGGAGAACGGCACAGACTTGAACCTGAACGTCGGCATGCCTAGGATGGATGCGGTGCATCTGTCCTACCGCTATGACGGAGGCGCTTGGAAAACCATGTCAGCTGGGGGATACTTTGGCCATGAACACTTGGCCTGTGCCCCAGCAGCAGCCTGCGTTTGATATTCCGTTGATGCGAGGGCAGATGGATGTAATCGTTCAGGTGGCGCATCGAGGCAATGTGCGTGCACCGTTTTTATTGCAAAACGACAGGGAGTACATCAGCGACATCACCACCTCCAGCTCCACCATGGGCCTGCTGGTGGGCTTTAGCGGGGTACTGGCAGTTTTTGGGATTTTGCTGGCGCTGAATTTTCAGCGCACGAGCTTCCTCGCCGTGAGTCTGATGAGCACGGCCATGGCGGTAGTGCTCTTTTTTGGCAGTGGTTTGGGTGGACTGTATTTGGGCACAAATTCCGCGCATTTCAACGATCAAGCGAAGTTCATGAGCCACAACTTGTGGTGTTTGGCCTTGCCGTGGGTGAGCGCTGTAGCCTTGGGTGTGCGCCAGCGGGCTCGCCTGTGGTGGGTTACTGCGCTGGTTTTTTTTGCGGCAGGTTTGCTACTGAGCTTGGTGTGGATGCAATACGAGTATCGCGATACGGTGCGCTGGGGCGTGCCCATCTTGCTGGTGGTGAGCTTGGTGCTGACTGTGCTGATGACGCTGTGGGCTTGGCTGCGCGAGATTACTCGGCAGCTTGATTTAACGGCGGGTGTGCTCGTGTATATGGTAGCTTTGCTTGTGCCCTCGGGCGTTTGCAGGGCTCTTTGAGCCAATTCAGTGCTAATCTGTGGGCGGCAGTACTGTGCATCTTATCGGGCATTTTGTTGATGCGCGGCTTGTATTTGCAGCATCGCATGGGGCGGCAGGTGATTGCCAGAGCCAAACTCTCGCCTATTCGAGACGTGCTCACCGGGCTACTCAGCCGCGAAGGAATGCAGGGGCAACTGTATAAATTGCGCGACAGAATTCGCAATGAACACACGGGTGCGGTGTTCATCTACCTTGATCTGCCCGATCATCACGATGTCACCCGCTTGTATGGCGAAGAAGGCTTGGAAATGGGCTTGGTGCAAATGGCCGCCACGTTGTCTACCACCCTTTCGAGTCAAGACAACATCGCTCGCATTTCGCGTAACGCTTTCGCCATCACGGTCATGATGCCGCCAGACTCAGCGCTGGCCACGCGAATGGCGCAAAAAATCCTCTCGCGCTTGATGGTGCTCAGCGCCCATGGCACACCGATGGCGGGCGCAATGCGCTTGGCATTGTCATGGCTGCCACTGTATGGTTTTCGGCTCGACGGCTTAGAGCGGCGCAGCATCAAAGCGCTAGAGACATTGATGCAGAACAAGCGCATAGCTTGGGTGGGCGGGGCGGCCAGCCATGAAGAGGCCAGGCAGATGCTGCAAGACATGCGAAGCGGCCAAGAGGTGGCGCGACAGCTCGAAGATGAGCGCATTGATGCAGCGTTGCAAGACAAACCCATGCCCGCCGCCTCAACCTTGTATGAACGCATCCATCGAATTGAGCGAGAAATGCTTCACGGTGTAGACACAGCCTTTTTGGTCTCTGAAGCTGAACGGATGAGCCGTTTGATCAATGAAGCTAACAGCCAATCGAGCATGACACTTGACCGAGACAATGCCAATTCGACGCTGCAAACCCAAGACGATTTTGAAGCAACCCAACTGGCCACGCGCCAGCCCCTGCAGTCAAGTTGACCCAAGAGTCTGAGCGGCAGAAGACTTCGGCTCAGACTCCTAGGGCTAGCTAAGTCAAGGCAAAGGGCTGAACGTTTATCGCTGGAGCGCGGCCTTGTAGGCTGTCTGCCAATACCCGCGCACTGCCACAAGCAAGCGCCCAGCCGCTCGAACCGTGACCTAAATTCAACCAAAAACCTGGCAGATTCGCTTTGCCGATCACGGGCGGGCGATTGGCCAGCATCGGGCGAGCGCCTTGCCACTCTTGCACACCTTGGCTCATGATGGCCGCGCCCGGATACCAGTCTTGCAGCACCTTGTAGAGCGTTTGAATCGCCGCTTTATGCATGACACCCGCGTGGCCGCCCACCTGCGCACTGCCCGCCACGCGCACGCGCTGCCCAAGCCTTGTGATGCTGACTTTGTAGCGCTCATCCATCAAGCCAGAGCGCGGTGCATTCAATGGTTCTTTGATGTGCGCACTGACCGAATACCCATACACGCTGGCCAAGGGCAGCTTGATGCCTAAGCTGTGCAACAGTGGCAACGATTGAGATCCTGTGCACAGCACCACCTGATCAAATGACAAACTTTGCTGCGAGGCATCTTGCGTTGAGGGCAGGCGGCTATAGCTCGAGAGCTGAGATTCAGTGCTCACAGATGCTACGGAAAGAATAGCACTTGGCGCATTATGTGTGCCGGCTGATTGCACTTTTTGGACTAAAGTTTGAAATTCAAACTGCACGCCCATGCGCCGACATTCATCTTTGAGCAAGAGCGCAAACTGACGGCAATTGGCCACCTCATCATCGGGCAAATGAATTGCGCCGGCAAAGCGGGTGTCAGTGTTGATGGAAGGTTCGATCTCGCGTGCGCCCGCTTCATCAAGCTGGGCAAACGGCACGCCCAGCTCGCGCAGCAATTGGAGGCTGCCTTGCACTTGCGCCAGCTCTTTGGCACTGCGCAGCGCCACCAAATAGCCGCGCGAACGATCCATCTCCAAGCCATGTCGCTCAATGATGCTGTGCAGTTGACTGCGGCTAAAAACGCCAATTGCTGCAAAGCGGTGCGATGTGCAAGATAAGAGGATGTGTTGCAGGCCCGCCAGAAATGCCAAAGCCACGCTAACTCGTGCATCGACAGCGGTAGCTTCAAACGAAATGCGCTATGTGCCCCGAGCATTTGCTTGAATACTTTCATTGGCATCCCGGGCGCTGCCCAAGGCGTGACATAACCCGGCGCAATCACGCCAGCATTGGCAAAGCTGGCCTCCTCAGCGGCTGCGTTGCGCTGCTCAAACACCGTCACTTCATGACCATCGTGCGCGAGCTCATACGCAGTCGTTACACCAACGATGCCTGCTCCAATCACTGCAAGCTTCATGAGAAGACTCGATTTTTTAAGCCAAATTGGCCTCTAGCCGGCATAAAATGTGCGCAGAGTGCTATTGTATTGATAGTAAATGACATGCCTCAATTGTAATTCAGCACCGTCTCTACCAACGCTGCACACTGCAAAATTACTGCATCGCAGCCGCCATGTTGCCAAAGCATTAAGCCTGAGGGCAATTGGCCTGCTTGATGATTGGGCAGGCTGATGCCACAGCCATCGAGCAAATTGACGACGCTGGTGTTGCGCAGCATCAGTGCATTGATGCGAAAAAACTCTGCATCACGCACTGCACCTTGTGCAGCATCCTTGCCATCAACGGGCGCTACATCTGCAATCGGCGGTGCTACGAGAGGCACAGTAGGCGAGAGCACGGCATCAAAGCCTGTTAACGCGGCTTCAACGTGCGCGATCCATTGCTGGCGAGCTTGCACCAAGCGCACATAGTCTACTGCGCTCATGTCTTGCCCCATGCGCAGGCGCTGCGCCACGCGAGGATCCATTTCTGCTTGGCGCGCAGGCCAAAGTCCTGCGGGAATCATCCAGGCCAAAGCCTCAGGGGCTGAAAAGCCGCCCCGCGCTTGAATGCTGCCCAAGTCTGCAATCTCTGGCAGGGCAATGTGCGTGATTTTTGCGCCAGCCTTGCTGATCAGCTGCAAGCTGCGCTCAAAGTTCGCTGCCACCAGCGGATCAAGCGCATCCAACATCACGCTTTGCGCGACGGCGAAGTGACAGTCTTTAAGATTTTTGCTGATCGCGGGCAGCGTTTGGCCGCTCAAGATCTCGTGCACTAATTTGGCATCTCGTGCGCTACGGGTCAGTGCGCCAATGCTGTCAAGCGTGGTAGACAGCGGCACTGCACCGACGGTAGTCACAGTGCGAGCCGTCGGCTTCAATCCCACCAAGCCGCACAACGCCGCTGGAATGCGAATTGAGCCCCCTGTATCTGAGCCTAAGCCGACAAACGCTGCGCCAGAGGCCACACTAACCGCCGCCCCGCTGGATGAGCCGCCGGGAATGCGCGGCGTTTGTGGGTCTACCGACAAGGCCAGAGGATTCACTGGCGTGCCAAAGTGCGGGTTCACACCCATGCCCGAGAAGGCAAACTCCACCATGTGCGTGCGCCCCAGCATCACGCCTCCTGCAGCTTTGAGCCGCGCCACGGCTGGTGCATCTTGAGCGGCAGTCGAGTTGCCCTCCATGACCGTGCTGCCGCTGGCGGTGACTTCGCCCGCTACATCGAACAAATCTTTCACAGAAATTGCCAATCCGGCCAAAGGCAGGGCGGAGTCGCTCGCCTTGGCTTGCTCAAGTGCTTGTGTGTTCAGGCTGCGAAACGTGTGG
This sequence comes from Allobrachymonas sp., assembly GCA_012036375.1. Lineage (GTDB taxonomy): Bacteria > Pseudomonadota > Gammaproteobacteria > Burkholderiales > Burkholderiaceae_C > JANMDU01. The sequence continues at coordinate 15,620 of JAAUOI010000023.1, forward strand.
CCGCAAGCGCTGGATTGGGCGATGTCTAAGCTGCGTTGCATTTGCGCAGCTGCACTGGTGCGACCGGCGCGAATCTCGCTGGCTGTCGTGTGAAGGTCAGGAAGGGGGAAAAGACATAAAAATCTGCTTCAAATGCTATAATCATGGGCTTGGCTGAAATCCCTCAGTCAGGAAACGTTCGATTCCAGCCGCCCTAAGGTGTTACGTGAAATGACTATAGCTGTTTAGTCATTCAGCGTGAAACTGGCCGGATTCAAGACTTAACCTTCAGGAAAATTATCATGGCAATTTCCATGCGCGAGATGTTGGACGCAGGCGTCCATTTCGGCCACCAGACCCGTTTCTGGAATCCCAAGATGGCACCGTTCATCTTCGGCCATCGCAACAAAATTCATATCATCAACCTCGAAAAATCCCTCCCGATGTTCGAGGATGCGCTCAAATTTGCGCGTCAACTCTCTGCCAACCGTGGCAATATTTTGTTGGTCGGCACCAAGCGCACCGCTCGCGAGATCGTCGCACAAGAAGCAGATCGCGCTGGCGCTTTCTACATCAACCAACGCTGGCTCGGCGGCTTGCTGACCAACTTCAAAACCGTCAAAGGCAGCTTGAAGCGCTTGAAGGACATGAAGGCGCAACTCGAAGGCGGTTTGGATGCCATGAGCAAAAAGAGCAGCTCACCTTCACCCGCGAAATGGACAAGCTGGAAAAAGATTTCGGCGGCATCGCTGAGATGAATGCTTTGCCTGATGCGATCTTTTTGATCGACGTGGGTTACCACAAAATTGCTGTGCAAGAGGCACGCAAGCTCGGCATCCCATTGATCGGCGTGGTGGACTCCAACCACTCCCCCGAAGGCATCGATTACGTGATCCCCGGCAACGACGACTCCTCCAAAGCCGTGCAGCTGTATGCTCGTGGCATGCCGACGCCATCCTCGAAGGCCGCGCCAATGCCGTGGAGCAAGTGGTCAAAGCGGTGCAAAGCGACGACGAGTTCGTTGAAGTCGAAGCTGCTTAATTGCTGGTCATGCCCTCAATGAAGGGGCACTTGGTTGCCCCTTTTTGCTGCTGAAAACAGATTCGCAGTTAAAAGACTAACAGCCGAACGCGAAATTCGCGAAAGTTACGCGAAAGACGCGAAAAGAAATCCTGACTCAATAACTTGTTTCTGCGTTTTCTTTTTAGATTTCGTATTC
>JAAUOI010000284.1 GCA_012036375.1 Allobrachymonas sp.
CCCCTCCGGGCTACGTCGGTTATGACCAAGGCGGACAACTCACCGAGGGCGTCACCAAACACCCTTACTGCGTGCTCCTGCTCGACGAAATCGAGAAAGCGCATCCTGACATTTACAACGTGTTGTTGCAAGTCATGGATCACGGCACACTCACTGATAACAACGGTCGCAAAGCCGATTTCCGCAACACCATCATCATCATGACGACCAATGCGGGCGCGGAGACGATGAACAAATCCACGATTGGCTTTACCAACTCCCGCCAGCAGGGCGACGAGATGGCCGACATCAAGCGCTTGTTCACGCCTGAGTTCCGCAACCGTTTGGATGCGATGGTCAGCTTCAAGCCGATCAACGAAGATGTGATTTTGCGTGTGGTGGATAAATTCTTGCTGCAACTGGAAACGCAGCTCGATCAGAAGAAAGTCGATGTCACCTTCACGGATGCGCTGCGCAAGCATTTGTCCAAGAAAGGCTTCGATCCGCTCATGGGCGCTCGCCCCATGCAGCGCTTGATTCAAGACACGATTCGCAAAGCCTTGGCCGATGAGCTGCTGTTTGGCAAACTGGTCGATGGCGGCATTGTGACGGTGGATGTGGGTGCTGAGGACAAAATCACGTTGGATATTCAGCCACTGCCCAAGAAAGAAGGCAAGCCAAAGGCGGAGACTGAGGAAGTGGCCGCTGAGTAAGGAGTTTCTTTGCGCAGTTGAGGCCAGCAGCTTAAAACCCTTCTTCGTAGTCTTTTTTAAAGCCTTTTACACGTCTACCCGGCATAAAATATGCGCGGAGTGCTATCAATAAGATAGTAAGCTGAGACCAGCCACCTGTTGCGAAACAGGTGGCTTATCTTTTTTTCTGGAGCTTGCGATAGATCGTGGCGCGGCTGATGCCCAGTTTTTTGGCGGCGGCGGCAACATTGCCTTTGAGTTGCGTCACGGTATCGCGGATCACATCGACTTCATGCGCTTTAAGAGCCCCAACTTGACGGTTCAAGCGCGTATCCACTGCCACTGGGGATGATTTCGGCGCGTACTTGCCGCTGCGGCTGCTTCTGAGCTGCACCTGCAAGCCCGACCACAGTGGCACGGTCAAGGCCTGGTTGGCCCAGCGCGCATCCAGCACGTGCTCGAACGAGGTGGCAAAAAGTTCTGATAAATGAAGCCGCGCGTTATTGTTACCTGGGCTGGAATGCTGTGTCGAAGCTCCCAGCATCTGACGCGCTGTGCTGTTCATGGCTTGCACACAGCCATCTTCATCGACGCAGAGCAATCCCTCCGATTCACGAGAGGTGGCATGCGACAGCGGCCAATGCAGGTGCAGCACCAAATTGTGCGGCGAAGCCAAGACGAGCTGATTTTCAATGCACTGCGCGGCGCTGCGCGTCAAATGCATCAGCTCGGGGCGCTCGGGCACATCAATGCCGGTGACATCGAGCATGCCCACGCATTCGCCTTGCGCACCAAAGATCGGTGAGCCAGCGCATGAATAACTGCCTGTGTCTGCAAAAAATGCTCACCGCGATGCAGCCATACATCACGCTGCTCGATTAGCGCGCCGCCTATTGCAGTGGTGCCCACAGCTCGCTCCGACAAATCCACGCCTTCGCGGGTGATCAGCGCGGCGCGGCGATCCCTTGTATCCATTGCGCCGCTGCTGGCAACCACTACACCCTGTGCATTGGTCAAAATAGCAAAGTATCGCGTGGGCGCTATGGTGGTGGCCAAGCTGTGTAGCGTGGAGCTTGCGGCTAGCACCAGGCAGTGATTGGCCTCTCGGCTGCGCCGCATGTGCGCTTGAGAAATAACATCAAAGCCCAAGCGCTGGTTGGGCGAAAAGCCCTGAGCCAAGCAACGCTGCCAAGAGCCTTGAATCCACATCGGCACATCGTCGCTTTGGCTGCCACTGGCAAGCACCGCATGACGAGCACGACTGATCAGCGATTCGCGAGAGGATGAAGCAGACTGCATAGCGCATTTATAGCATTGGCAACTGACTGCACGATGGCATGCAGGTTGTCGCATTTTGAGAAATTCATAGTTTGCTGCGCCGCAGCTACGGGTTTACCTCAAGTGCTGTTCTGTCCAGTTGGCAAACAATGCAATTGTTATTCATATAGGCACAGCTTTGCATACGCAAAGCACCACCCACAGGAGACATCTATGCAAAAGGTATTGCACATCAACCCGGACAAGTGCACGGGCTGCCTACAGTGCGAAATGGCGTGTTCCTTCGAGAATTACGGCACGTATGCGACGAGCAAATCGCGCATCAAGGTGTTTGACTTTCATCACACTGGCAAAAAGTTCCTTACACCTGCACGCAGTGCGATGAGGCTTGGTGTTTGCATGCTTGCCCGGTAGAGGCCATCACGGTCGATAAAGTCACGGGAGCAAAAGTGGTGAACGAATCCACCTGCGTCGGCTGCAAAGTCTGCACGATTGCTTGCCCATTTGGCACGATCAACTATGTGCAAGAAACTGGCAAGGTGCAGAAGTGTGACCTTTGTGGTGGCGATCCTGCGTGCGCCGACGCTTGCCCCACACAAGCCATCACTTTCGTGGATGCCAACTGGACGGGCATCGACAAAATGAAATCTTGGGCGGACAAGCTTGGTAACCAAGCCTCCGCTTCTTAAAGCTAACCCACTTCAGGAGAACCAACATGTCTTGGGCAGGAAAAATCCTTCGCGTTAACCTCACCGCCGGCACAGTCAGCTCTGAGCCGCTTAACAGCAACTGGGCGCGCGCCTACATCGGCTCGCGTGGCCTCGCTGCGAAATACCTCACCACCGAGGTCAATCCCAAAGTTGATCCACTCTCTGCGGACAACAAAATCTACTTCACCACCGGCCCACTCACAGGCACAATGGCCTCTACTGGCGGGCGCTACACCGTCTCCACAAAGAGCCCGTTGACTGGCGCAATTGCTTGCTCCAATTCCGGTGGCTACTGGGGCGCAGAGCTGAAGATGGCGGGCTGGGATATGGTGGCCATCGAAGGCAAATCGGCCAAGCCGGTGTATCTCTACATCAATGACGATGTGGCCGAACTGCGCGATGCTTCGCATATCTGGGGCAAGAGCGTTTTCGAGACGGAAGCGACGCTCAAGAAAGGTTTGCAAGATCCGCTTACTCGCGTTTGCAGCATCGGCAAAGCGGGTGAAAATCATGTGCTGTTTGCAGCAGTCGTGAACGATCTGCATCGCGCGGCTGGCCGCTCAGGCGTGGGCGCTGTGATGGGCAGCAAAAATTTGAAGGCGATTGCCGTGCGCGGCACCAAGGGCGTGGGCAATATCCGCGATCCCAAAGCCTTCATGCAAGTCACCAAAGAGAAGAAAAAAATTCTTGCCGACAACGCCGTGACGGGTCAGGGCTTGCCAACATACGGCACGCAAGTGCTGATGAACGTGATCAACGAAGTGGGCGCGCTGCCCACGCGCAATCACCGCAACAACCAGTTTGAAAACGCCAAAGATATTTCCGCCGAAGCCATGGCCACGCCGCGCCCAACGGATGGCAAAAAGCCTTTGGTCACGAATCAAGCCTGCTTCGGCTGCACGATTGCTTGCGGCCGCATTCAAACGATTGACAAAGACCACTTCACCGTACAAAACAAGCCGCAATACTGGGGCGCATCCGGCGGCTTGGAATACGAAGCCGCTTGGGCGCTTGGCGCGGCCAATGGCGTGAAAGACCTCGATGCGCTGCAATATGCCAACGTGCTCTGCAACGAAGAGGGCATTGATCCGATCAGCTTCGGCACGACGGTAGGCGCTGTGATGGAGCTGTATGAGATGGGCGTGCTTACCAAGGAGCAGCTCGGCATCGAAGCGCCATTTGGCTCTGCGCAAGCGTTGGCCTTCTTCGCGGAAGAAACCGTCAATGGCCGCGGCTTCGGCAAAGAAATCGGCCAAGGCTCCAAGCGGCTTTGCGCGAAATATGGTCACCCTGATTTGTCGATGAGCAGCAAAGGCCAAGAATTCCCAGCCTATGACGGTCGCGGCATTCAAGGCATCGGCTTGGCTTATGCCACGAGCAATCGCGGCGGCTGCCATTTGCGCGGCTACACGATTGCCTCCGAAGTGCTTGGCATCCCAGTGAAAACCGATCCGCTGGAGCACGAAGGTAAGCCAGAGTTGGTCAAAGCTTTCCAAGATGCCACCGCGGCGTTTGACTCCTCTGGCCTTTGCGTCTTCACCACCTTCGCTTGGGGCTTGGCCGATCTCGCGCCGCAAATGCAAGCCGCTTGCGACACCGGCTACACCACCGAAGAACTCGAAAAAATCGGCGAGCGTATCTGGAACATGGAGCGCGAATTCAACAATGCGGCGGGCTTCACCAAGGCCGATGATTCACTGCCTAA